>JAJCZW010000095.1 GCA_029262155.1 Gemmatimonadota bacterium | reverse complement strand
GCTCCGAGGCCGACACCCCCGAAATCGGGTGGAGCCGTGTCACGGCCGTGACGAGGGTGGGTGGGACGGGCCAACCGACCGATTTCAAACGGGTGACGGTGGCCGTGAGCGGCCCTGGTTTGCCTATCCCTATCACCCGTTCGATCACCGTGGCGGCCCCATGAAGCAACACTCTGTCCGCAACCAAGACGGGCTGACCCTGGTCGAGATGTTGGTGTCCATGACCGTGTTCTTGATTGTCCTGGCCGGCTCGCTCACCGCGATTGGGGCACAGTCCCGGGGCTTTACCAAAGGTACCGACGAGATGGGGATTCTCCAGAATCTTCGCTACGGCGTCGACCAGATGGAGCAGGAGATTCGAACCGCAGGGGCTAATGTGAGCGACCGACAACCGGCAGTCGTGTACGCCGGCACCACGAGCCTCAGTTTCAATTCGGATCTGGTGTCAAATCTCTTAGGCGATATCTCCGCCGTCTACATCGATCCCAATGCCCCTGCCGGGCAGGTGTCGGGGATGACCTCAGTGGGCGCGATGACGGTTCCAGGATCAGCGCCCGCCTTCGTGTACCCACTCGCCGTCTATCCTGGTAGTGCAGCGGAGACTGTCACCTTCTGGTTCAGTCCGGATACGATGACGGCCCGCACCGATGACTACGTCTTGATGCGACAGGTCAACGACCGGGCAGCGGAGGCCTTGGTGCGTAACGCCCTCGCTCCTGCTGCGGGACCCTTCTTCCGGTATCACTATCTCAATGCCCCTCCCGGCGCCAATCCAACGACCGATACCGTCCCAACCGCTTGGCTGCCATTGCGACATTCTGCCCCGAACCACGGAACCCTGCCAGACACCGGGGCAGTCTCCCGGATCGATGATTTGCGCGCGGTGGAAGTCCGGTATCGTGTCACCAACACGCGGCCAGGAGTGAATGAGCGGATTCGCGACATCAGCACCATCATTCCGATGCCCAACGTTGGGGTGAAGAAGCTCAAGAGCTGCGGTGACGAGCCGCTCTTTGTATCGATCGTGACGGCGACCCTGAATGGGCCTGCCATTGACCTGACCTGGAACGCCTCGGTCGACGAGGCGGCCGGGGAGCAGGATGTCATTCGATACGCCATCTGGCGCCGGATCGTTCCCGCTGTGGATTGGGGTGATCCGTACGCGTCGGTCGCAACAGGAAGCGCGAACTATCTCTTTCCCGACCCCGATGTCACCAGTGGCCTGGTGTACGAATATGCGGTGGCGGCCCAGGATTGCACCCCCAGCCTCTCCCCACGCCGAATCTCCAACCAGATGTTGGTTCCCTAAGCCATGAGCGCCCTATGACGAAACGATTCCTCATTTCCAACGAGCGCGGTATCGCGCTGCTGACCGTGCTGTTGTTGAGCATCGCGCTGAGCGCGCTCGTCCTCGGTGCGGCGATGGTCTCTATGAATGGAGGCCTGATTCGGCGGTACGGGGAGCGGCTCGCCACGGTTGACGATGCGGCGATCGCGGGCCTGGAAGAGGCCCGAAGTCGCCTAAACGGGACGAGTGGCCTCTACCCCGACACCGGGTACGTCACCATCGAGAGCGGCGTTCCGGTTACCAACGCGATCGGCGACACCCTTGGGGGACTCACGCGGTGGACCTACGCCGGACCCAGCGGGGTCTCCTCCGGTCAATACGGGGTCTTTGGCAGTGTGATTAGCGTCGTGAAGGATAACCAGAACGTCCAGGTGGTCCGCCGCCTCGAGATCAATCAGGAGAGTTTCGCCAAGTACGCCTATTTCACCGATATTGAGCCCGGAAACATCTGGTTCGGTGGCGGTGACCAAATCTTTGGCCCCGTCCACTCCAATAGTCAGCTCAAGATCCACTGGACCGGCGCTCGATTCCGCGATGAGGTCAAAACGGCGAGCACCGTCTATCTGCCCGGCAATGGGACGTTCGACAAGGGTTTTGAGGAAAACGTTTCTCGCATTGAGCTTCCTCCTATTGCCGCCCTGACCAAGCTTCAAGCCCAGGCCACGACAGGCAATACCATCTTCAACGGTTTTGGGAGCGGCGGCTTTGGACAGGCTCGCACGAGGGTCGAGTTTGTCGCCATCGACCTCAATGCCGACGGCGACGTCACCGACGACGACGAAGGGTTCATTCGGGTCTATCAGGGTGCTGCGGGTGAGGAGGACTTCGTGGTCGCGGATCGGCCAGGAGGAAGTATCACGAACACGGTGAACTGCGGCGACTTTCAAGGACCGCACACGCCACTCTTCAATACGACGGCCTCACATCCGGGTGGGGGACCCCACAGTAAAACCGCCTCCCTCAATAACGCGTCTGCTCGCTGTTTCCTCGGCGGCGACCCGAACCTAACGAACGGATTTGTGCCCAACACCGCCAACGGGAGTTGGCTCCCCTGGGGCGGACCGATTGATGCCAGGCTGCTCGCACTCCGCCCGGTCGAGGCAGGCTACCTTCATCCGATTACCCGAGCACTGAATCCCAACTACAAAGGTGTGATTTACGTCAACGGGAAAGTCGCGGTGAGCGGCGTAGTCCGAGGCCGGGTGACCGTTGTCTCTCCCAGCGATATCATCATCGTCGATAACGTCCGCCAGGCGACCGATCCCTCAGCGGGGGTCTGTGACGACATCCTCGGCCTGGTATCTGTCGGCAATGTCATCGTCGCCGATAATCTGATCAACGCCCCCGTCAATGTTCAGGGCAGCGCCTACAAGACCATGCGCCCAGTTGGCAACCAGGATGAATTCATCCACGCCATCATCCTCGCGCTCGGGATCTTTACCGTGCAGAACTACAATACCGGGCCCACCAATCGTGAGTCATGCGAGACCACCCTGTGGGGGCGGGGGTGCCTGCGGGTGACGGGCGGTTTGATCCAGCGGACCCGGGGCGCGGTCGGCACCACAGCCGGGACCGGTAACCTGAAGCGTTATTCCTACAACCAGTGCGCACTCTCCGATCCGCCCCCGTACTTCCCAACCACCGGGCACTTCGCACGGAACCGTTTTTACGAAATCGACCCCATCGGCTTCAATGTGGGATCGTGGTTCACGACGTATCAACAGTAAGGACCCTTCGCACTCCACACCTACCGGGATCAGGTCACCGCGATGATCTGATCCCGATGGGTACCCACACTGACATACCGCACCGGCGTGCCCGCGAGGGCTTCGATGCGATCGAGATAGCGCCTCGCCGCAGTCGGGAGATCTGCCACACGGCGCGCTTCACAGGTTGGCTGCTGCCAGCCGGGAAGCACCTCGTAGCGCGGCTGTACTTGCTCCAGGATGCTGACCTCACCGGGAAAGATCTCACTTGGTTTTCCGTGAAGGTCATACCCGACACACACCGGGATCTCGGCGACGGTATCCAGCACATCCAGTTTGGTCACGGCGAGTCCGCTGAGTCCATTCACGCGAGCCGAATACCGGACCACCATCGCGTCGAACCAACCGCACCGCCGAGGCCGGCCCGTCGTGGCGCCGAACTCCCGGCCTTGTTTCCGCAACATGGCCTCATCCTCAGGTGATGCTGCCGTAGGCAGTGGACCATTCCCAACACGGGTGGTGTAGGCCTTTACCACTCCGAGGACTCCATCGATTGCCATGGGACCAATGCCAGCCCCAACCGCTGCCCCGGCGGCCGTGGTGGTGGATGAGGTGACATAGGGATAGGTTCCGTGATCGATGTCGAGGAGTGCTCCCTGCGCTCCCTCAAGCAGGACGCGCCTGCCAGTGCGAAGCCCCATCGCAATCCGGTGGCCGGTGTCGGTCATGAGCGGAAGAAGGCGTGGCGCCCACCGGGATAGCAGTTCCAGATGGTCCGTCAGGGAGACCCGATCAGCGGTATCGAGGAGAGCCAACATCCGATTCGCCGCGTGCACCCGCCCCTCGACCAACCGTTGTGCTGCCGGGAGGTTCTGGAGGTCGCCTACGCGCAAGCCCCGTCGCCCGGTCTTGTCTTCATAGGCCGGACCGATCCCCCGGCCGGTGGTTCCGATCTTCTGGCTCCGTTCGCGGGCGGCATCCAACGTTTTGTGCAGCGGCAACACCAGATGCGCGCGATCGGACACGAACAAGCGACCGTCCGTATCGATACCCTTCTGATGAAGATCGTCCAGCTCCGTGAAGAAGGTCTCCGGGTCCAAGACGACGCCATTCCCTACAAAGCATTGGGTTGCCGCATGCAGGATTCCTGACGGAATCTGGTGCAATATGAAGGTTCCCCGCGCCGTCACCACTGTGTGCCCCGCGTTCGCGCCACCCTGGTATCGGACCACCATATCAGCGCCCTCCGCGAGGACATCGACCAGCTTCCCCTTCCCCTCATCGCCCCATTGGGCACCAACCACGACAACACACTTCGGTCCGTGCTCGAACATACTTGTCCCTCTTGATTGGCCAACAAAAACGCCCCGCTTCCGGGGCGCGTTCCACTCACTGGCAAAGGATATCCCAGCAGGCGGAAAAGTGCAATCTGCCCTATCGTCCCCTGCGTTTTCGTCGCGATGTCTCGGCCGACTGTTTCGAATCCTCTTGGTATCCCAGAGCCACCTCTGCGATTTCCGGCGCGATCATTTCCTGCGCCACGAGCTCCGCGAGTGATTGCCCAAAGGTGTGCATCCCCAACTCACTTCCCTCCTCCATGACCGTGGTCAGGTCGACGATACGAGACGGATCACGGAGACACCGACGGACGGCGGGGTTGGTGATCAGCACCTCGGTGGCCACCACCCGTCCTTCCCCATCGACCTGGGGAAGCAGTTGTTGAGAAACGATCGCGCGGAGGGCCTCGGCGAACCGCACCTGTCCTACCTCACGTTCCTCGTGCGGCAATGTCGCCAGAATCTGCCCAATGCTCGTCAATACGTCGGGAGTCGGGATGGATGCCAGAACCAAGTGACCTGTTTCCGCCGCCTTGATGGCGATGTCGACAGTTTCGGGGTCCCGTACATCGCCAATCACCACAACATCGGGATCCTGGCGGAGCGCAGCCCGCAACGCGATCCCGGTCGACTCCGTGTCGACCCCTACTTCCCGCTGGGTGATCGAACTGCGAAGATCTCGGTGAAGGAACTCGATCGGGTTCTCGATGGTGACAATGTGGCGCTGTGAGTGTTGGTTAATATGTTGCACCATCGCTGCAATGGTGGAGCTCTTCCCGCTTCCGCTGATACCCGAGACGAGCACCAAACCCCGTTCGGCATCGGCGAGTGAAATCAAGACCTCCGGGAGTCCAAGTCCATCGATGGTAGGGATCGAGAAGGGGATGACGCGCATCACGATCATAAAAGAGGATCGTTGCCGGAGGACGTTGACCCGAAACCGACCGACCCCAGGCATCCCCCAACTGCAATCGAAATCTCGGAGCTGGTCGAGTCGGTGCCGCGCATCATCACTCCCCATAAGGCGAACCGCGATCGCCTTCGTCTGGTCGGGTGTCAACCGTTGCTTCGTCAGGGGAACCAGTTGCCCGTTGATGCGCGCTCGGAACACATCCCCAGCCTTGATGTGGAGGTCCGAAGCCCCCCGCTCCACTGCGGTCTTGATGATCTTCTCCATCGATGCGCCAGCCATCTCACCGCCTCCTGGGTTGCCAGAGTCCCATTCGCTCCCGGACCTCAACCATTGTTTCCCGCGCAATCGTGCGGGCCTTGGCTGCTCCATCACGCAAGGCATCCTCCACCCGACCCGGATCGGCCTTGAGTTCCCCTGCCCGATCTCGAATCGGCGCGAGGGTCCCGGCGATCTGCTCCGCCAACACCTTCTTACAATCCAGGCAACCCCAACCAGCACTCCGACACTGCTGTGCGACGTGAGCGACCGTCTCCGGGGGACTAAAGTGCTGATGTAACGTAAAGATATTACAGACGGTGGGGTCGCCCGGATCCCTCTTGGTAACCCGTGCCGGGTCGGTCACCGCTGGACGGAGCTTCTTTCCGATCGCCTCTTCATCTTCCAACAGCCCGATCGTGTTCCCCAGGCTCTTCGACATCTTGGCTTGTCCATCCAGCCCGAGGATTCGGCGGGCGGGGGTCATGAGTGCCTGCGGTTCGGGAAAAAAGGGCTGTTTCGGTGCGAACGCTGCATTCCACCTACGAGCAATCTCTCGCGTCAGCTCGAGATGTTGCGCTTGATCTTCGCCAACGGGAACTTGATCGGCGTGATAGAGGAGGATATCAGCAGCCTGGAGGATCGGATAGCAGAGCAGACCGGCAGGAATACTCTCCAGCCGTTGTGACTTATCCTTGAACTGGGTCATCCGTTCCAACTCACCGAGTGGAGTTAGCGTCGTCAGCAGCCACTGTAGCTCTGCGTGCTCCGGGACGTGGGATTGGACAAAGAGAATCGCCCGGTCGGGATCGATCCCGGCTGCCAGCAACCCGATCGCCATGTCCTGCGTCCGACTCGCCAACGACCCAGGGTCATACCCGCCAATCACCGAATGCAAATCCACAACGGAGTAGATTGCTTCGACCTCCGACTGCAGGGTGACCCAGTTCCGCACTGCACCGAGCCAGTTGCCGATGTGGAGGTCGCCGGTGGGCTGAATACCAGAGAATACGCGAGGCATTCTTGCAACGTAGTTAACCTGGAGAAACCACGCAAGATGAACTCTCCCTTGGACTTACTCCCCTTCGCCATGGCGGCGGCGGAACGTGCATCCACCTTCTTGAAAGCAGCCGCTCGGCCCTCTCCAGACCAGTGGAGTACCAAGGGACAGAGTGATTTTGTGACGGATATCGATCGGGAAGCCGAACGCCTGATCCGGGAGGAGTTGGGACGGGGTCCGGCCATGGAGATCATGGGAGAGGAATGTTCGCCAGACGCTACGCCTTCCGGATGGCATTGGATTGTTGACCCACTCGACGGAACGACCAACTACCTTCACGGCAGCACGCGTTACGCTGTTTCCATCGCCGCGGTGCAAAACGGCGTGCCGGAGGCTGGGGTCGTGCATCGCCCGGCGGATCAGACGGTCTTCCACGCCATTCGAGGGGGCGGGGCATGGTGCGGCTCCGAGCGCCTATCGGTCTCCGCCATCGCTGATCCAGCGCTCGCACTCCTTGGCACCGGGTTTCCCTTCAAGCACCTCTCTCGGCTACCAACCTATCTATCCCAGTTTGACCGGATCCTGCGGGCGACCAGCGGGATCCGCCGTGGAGGATCGGCGGCACTCGACTTGGTGGATGTCGCCGCTGGTCGGTTTGATGGGTTTTGGGAGTGTTACTTGGCACCATGGGATGTCGCTGCGGGTATTCTTCTCGTGACGGAAGCGGGAGGCAGGGTCACCGACGCGTCTGGTACCCCCCACACCCTTCAACCCGGATCAACCGTAGCCGCCAACCCATTCATTCATCCATGGCTGCTCAACACCCTCCGCGAATAACCCGCGCGGGCGGTGCTACTTCGTGGCGTTGGTCGTCAGGATGAGCGGTCCATTGTGGGTGATGGCGACCGTGTGTTCATAATGGGCTGACAGAAGGCCATCGTTCGTCACGACCGTCCAACGATCGGGAAGTGTCCGGGTGGTGTAACTCCCCTGGGTGATCATCGGTTCGATGGCGATCGTCATTCCTTCTAGGAGGCGGGGCCCGCGCTTCGGGTGCCCATGATTAGGTACCTGGGGTTCTTCGTGAAACTGGGCCCCGATCCCATGACCCACCAATTCACGCACAACACCAAATCCATGGGACTCCGCACACTGTTGGACGGCATGGCCGATATCACCGACGTGATTCCCTACGCGAGCCTCCGCAATGCCAAACGCGAGACACTGCTGAGTCGCATCGAGTAGACGGGTGGCCTCGGGTGCGATCACACCGATGGGAATCGTGGTGGCGCTGTCGGCGTGGAGTCCGTCGAAGTGTACTCCGACATCCACGCTGACGATACTGCCTTCGCGAAGCACGCGCTTTTCAGAAGGAATCCCATGCACGATTTCCTCATTGATCGACGTGCAGAGCGTTTTCGGAAAACCGTAGAGTCC
>JAJCZW010000094.1 GCA_029262155.1 Gemmatimonadota bacterium | reverse complement strand
CGCCCCCCGGCGGCCCCCCACACCCCCCCCCGGGGGGGGGGGGGGGGGGGCGGGGGGCGCGGGGGGGGGGGGGCCGGGGGCGAGTCGGTATGGTTTCGGCAATGGCGACGGGAATGGAGTCGCGTGGGCCGGTTGAGTCGGGGACGGTACTATCAGGGCTGCTGATCGTAAGCTCGGGTGATGGTGCCGGTTGTTGCGTGCGCTCGTCACCCACCGGTAGGGTGGGCCGGGGCCGGTTCCTTCGATCGGTCGGTTCGGCCGATTGGGAGGCAAGGGTCAGCGTATCAGAGCGTACGGAATCAACCACAGAGAATTGGACCGATTTACTCGAGTCGCGAGCCATAGGTTGAAAGACGAACGAACGCTCAGGGAGGGTCAGCTGGGCGTATGCCAGCCACCCGCCACTCGCCGATCCGGTTACGGCCATCGCACTCATCGCGACCAGGACGGCCCGCTTCCGGTGCGCCAGCCGCGAAGCGATCTCCAAGTCCAATTCGGCGCGCACGGGGTCGAGGGTGGCTGGCAAAGGCGCCTTCGCGCCAGCCGGACCCGGAATCAGCCAGATCGGAGTGGCTAATCGGTGAGCGCGTTCACGCCGCCGCGTCCGGATATAGGAGAGGAGGAGGACGAGGGTGAGGAGGAGGCTCGTTGCGGCAACAACGTACATCACCGTCCCGGGTCCGATCTGATCTCGGGTCGCTTCGATCAGCGTGACCTGGGAGGTGGGCGGGGGGCCCAGTCGCAGTATCCCAGTGACCGAGGCCCGTACCCCTTCTTTCGGGAGGCGGCTGGTCTCGACCCGAATGCCAGCTATATCGCTGGCATCGACCAAAAAGTACGATCCCCCACCGATCCCGTTTCCGGCTGCCCGGGCACCCGCGACCGCTCCTTCAACCGTGATCTCCATCCCAAGGAACCGCTCGGGGGAGTTTTTCACGTCTCGGATCCACTCCTGGGCCCCAGCCGCTGAAGCGGAACCAGCCCAGATCAAGAAGAAAAGCGATCGTCTCACAGTCCCAAATAATACCATGCGGCGAGCGATTCGGGGCTCCCGAACTAGGTCTGCCCCGGTCGGTCTGTGTATCTTGCTGACCGGGATGCGTCATACCTGTCACACCATCTGAGGAAAGCCTCATGCGTTTCGTTCCGCTCAGTCTGCTGTTACTCGTCGGGTGCAACTCTGCCCCTCTCGTGTTTACCAATAACACCCTCGAAACGGAGGAGAATGTTGCCCCAGTTGGATTTGCCCCCACGGCGGTTGCCAATGGGGGGCGGGAAGAGGTGGTCGTAACCGGAGCCATGCACGGTGCTCTCTGCAATAGTCGTGTTGCCCCGACCTTTTTCCGAGATGGGCTCGACCTGACCCTGCGACTCACACGCAACAGCATCCTTCCTACCGGGGTCTGTGACGACACCAACCGGAAGATCGACTTTGTCGCCACCTTTGAACTCTTGGTCCCGGGGCAGTATTCCGTGGGGATCGACTTTAATGATGTGGTTCGGGGTGAGGTTTCCTCAATGGATTTGGGAACTGTGACTGTGCTCCCCTGCGACGTGACCTGTAACCAGTAGGCCGCCGGTTGCGCGGTGGGTCCGGTTGGAATCCACCACCCTGGCAGCTTCTGTGCTCGGCTGTAGCAGGCCGTGTGCCAGGGTCAGGCACAGCGTAAAGACATCGACCCAGCCAGAGTATTCCCCCTCATCCCATTGGTGCCTCCCCCTCCTAGCCGAGACGGTTCGCCGACCCTCTTGACTCCGTAGTTTAGTACGGAGTGTACGTTGGAGTCGGTTCGACACAGACGCATCGGCCCGCCCGGGACTGGGCGGTCCCGCAGTGATCTGAGACGTGCCTGTTTGGGGAAAGCAAATGATCAAGACATGGTTAGCCGCTCTCGGGGGAGTTGCGACGGCACTGGGGTCGGCGCTCTGCTGCGCGGGCCCCCTTGTAGCCGTCACGCTCGGGATCTCCGGGGCAGGGCTGAGCAGTACCTTCGAGCCGTTCCGCCCCTACCTCTTGGGGGCAACAGGGGTCTTCATCTTTGGTGGCTTCTATCTCCTGGATCGTGAAGAGAAGAGGGCCTGCGATCCAACGAAACCGTGCGCCGATGCCAGGGTCCGTCGCTGGATGAAACGGATCCTCTGGACCGCCACCATCCTCGCGGCGGTGGCATCGACCTATCCCACATGGTCGGTGTGGATCCTCTAACAAGGACGAGAGCAATGTCAAAGCGTGAGTGGATCGTTCTCCTCGGCATCGCTGGAGTGGTCCTTGTGGGGATCACCATGCAACCCAGTCACCAGCAAATGGACGAGATGAATCACCTCGCCTCGAAGGGGATGGCGGTGGGTGTCGCCAACGGACACGGCGTGGTTTTGGCCGTGAGTGGGATGACCTGAATTTCCTGTGCAACGACGGCCCGGGTGGCCTTACAGAGCGTGTCAGGTGTCACGGAGGCAGAGGTGTCGTTCGAAGAAGGCCGTGCGGTTGTGCGATTCGATCCCACACAGACGACGCCCGACCGATTCATTGCGGAGCTTACTCGTTTGACTGGATTCACCGCGGTCGTTACTGCGGCAGCGGATTCCGGTTCAGTGCGAGTGCCTTAACAAGGGCCAGATCCATTCAGAAAGCCTTTTACCCGAAGGAGAACAACATGCGACAGCACGTACGGAGGATCCTTGCTTGGGGGACTGTAGTGATCATGGGGGGAGGAGTGCCGATGGCGACGGCGCAAAACGCTCCCGTCCCAGCGTTCTTGGTGACCGTGCGATCGACTCAGGACTTTGAAACGACTCTGGCCACACTCAAACAGGCGATTGAAAGTGAAAACCTGATGGTGGTCAATGAGGTTAATCCCCAGCAGATGCTTCGCATGGTTGGCATGCGGACACCCGGAATGCGCCAGGTATTCATCTTTCATCCCCGCTACATGAAGAGCATCATCGAGACGAACCGGAACGGCGGGATCGAGCCTCCGCTCAAGATCTTGGTAATGGAAGCGCCGAATGGTCAGGTCATTGTTCGGTATCACGACCCGGTTCATCAATTTGCTCCCTATGAGGGGTTGGAGGCGATTGCCTTGGAGTTGCGTGGAACGATCGAAAAGATCGTACACGCTGTACAACAATGAGGAGCGCGACGCTGTGTCCAGCGACAAGGTAGATTCTCGGCGCCTGGCGGTGACGGTCCTGGCGTTGATCACCGGCGGTGTGGTCCCGATCCAGCTTGTCACGCTTTCGTTTGGATACGCCGAGTACGTCAAAGGCATCCGCATGGGGCCACAGGTCATTTCGACCGCCCACGAGTTTGCCCAGTACTATCTCCCGTGGGTCTATCTCCCGGCCCTGGTGATCCTGCTAGGGATAACGCTCTATTGCCGGCGGCGCTATCCCGACGTTTATCGTCGCATCGTGGTCGGGTTTGGGTTGGGTGCTGTGGCGACCCTGGCGCTCGACGCAGTGCGGCAAGCGGGCGTCGTGCACGGTTGGCTCCCA
>JAJCZW010000093.1 GCA_029262155.1 Gemmatimonadota bacterium | reverse complement strand
CGCCCTGATCGGCACCTGGGCATACGCCTTCTCGGTGGTCACCGCTCGGCTTGACGGGCATCGACCCTCGGTTCGGGTTGGGTGGATCGCCTATGCCGCTGGGATAGCCGCCATGGTTGGTGCGGCTCTCTTGAGCGGTTTTGTGGTTCCAGCCATCGTGGACCGATACGCCGACGGCGCCGCAGCTCAGCTCGAATCGGCTCACCACCTGATCGCCTTGGCTGGGATCGGGAACCAAGTCCTCGCACAATTTGGCGTCGTGGCGATGTCGATCGGCATTCTGGGTTGGTCCATCGCGCTGGTTGGAGCGGCTGGAGTACGACGAGTCGTCGGCGGGATCGGAGTGCTGGCCGGGCTCGTTCCTGCGCTCGGCGTACTCAGCGGTTGGATTGTGCTCGATGTCTACGGTATGACCACAGTCGTGGTGGCACAGGTCGTTTGGTACCTGGCGATCGCCTGGCTGCTGCTGCGGAAGGAAATTTAGGACGCTACGGCGCTAGCCGAGCCCTTGCCGATCAACGGTGAGCACCGTCTGCAGTAGCACGTTCGCACCGTTGGTGGCATCCTCCGGCCGAGTGAGTTCGTTCGGCGAATGACTGATGCCCCCAACGCTGGGGACGAAAATCATCCCCACCGGTGCGATATGCGCGATCTCCTGTGCGTCGTGCCCGGCGCCGCTAGGCATACGCCGTGAGGTGAGGCGCAGGCTACCGGCGGCCTCTTCAATGATTTGGCGGAGACGCGGATCGGTTGGTGCCGGTTCGTTGGTACTCGTCGGTCGCATAGCAAAGGTGGTGTCGGTTTCTGTGGCGATCCGTTGGCCGATCGCCTGGAAACTGGTGGTGAAGTGGGTGAGGGTGTCGACCGAGAGGTCGCGCAGGTCGATGGTGAGCGTCGCCGACCCGGGGATCACATTGGTTGTTCCTGGTACGGCGATCAGCCGACCGACCGTTGCAACCTGACGGCCCGGTTCCGACCGGATGGCTTCATTGATGGCGACGGTGAATCGGGCGGCTGCGAGCATGGCGTCCTGTCGCTGGTCCATGGGCGTCGTCCCCGCATGGTTGGCGAAGCCGGTGAAGGTGACCTCGAACCAGCGCAGCCCAACGATTCCCTCGACCACTCCAATCTGGATTCCGGTTTGCTCGAGGAGCCCTCCCTGCTCGATATGGAGTTCGAGATAGCAGAGGAGGTCACCACGCTTCCGGAGTGCTTGATCGAGTCGGGTCAGATCGCCGCCGATGATTTCGGTTCCGTCGCGAATGGTGATCTCCGATCGCATGATCCGGTCAAACTCGGTCGGCGTGAGTCCACTACTCATCAGCTTACTTCCGATGGTTCCGCCTTCCTCGTTCTGGAAGATCACCACCTCCAGTGGGTGCCGAGTCGGGACCTCTCGTTCGATCAGGGTGTGGGCGACTTCAATGGCGCCGATGGATCCGACGTCCCCATCATAATTGCCGCCATCGGTGACGGAATCGATATGGGACCCAAAGAGGAGTGTGGGCAGTGACGGATCTGTTCCGGGACGGCGACCGAGGATGTTGCCAGCGGTATCGATTCTGACATCGAGACCGGCCGCGGTCATCAACCCTTGCACGTAGCGCCGACCGGCTAGGTCTCCCTCGGAGTAGGCGACTCGGTTGGTTCCGGTATCGGTGCGACCGAAAGCGGAAAGCTCGGTGAGGTGACGGTTCAACCGTTCGCCGTTCACCACGATCGGGGCCTGCCGCCAGTCGAGCCGGGACGGAGTCAGCCCCACGAGCCCTGTGGCGGACAAGGCGGTCATGCTGGAGACGAAATCACGTCGATCCATCGATATCCCCCTATCTACATCGGTGTCATTGCGGTACCGGCCCGGACAAGACTTCTCGAATCCCACTCGTCTGAGTTACCTGGATGCCGTTATGCGAATACCGTCTCTGCCTGGTCGCTGAATGGATTGATCACGAGCAGGCCGTCCAGATCCTGACCCGCCTGCAGATCCTCTGTCAGAAGATACCGGCACCCGGCGGAGTGGGCCGCAGCAATGATCAAGGCATCCCACCATGAGAATTGGAAATGGTCCTGAACCATCCAGGCGCTCTCCAAGATGGCGGGTCCTATCTCGACGGGCCTCCAAGGAAAGAGCGCACGCACTTCAGCACGGGCATCTTTTGCCGGCAGCCCAGGGTCGCAGCTTCTGTGTCAACGTAACGTAGTATTCCTGCAGCGCGTGCACGCTTACTCGGCCCCGTCGTGATTCCCACGCCAGAGTGAGCCATCGATGCGCCTGGACCTGTTTCTCGCCTGCACTAACGTCCAGTGCGTAGACCAGGATGTTGGTATCAATGAAGAGCGGTGCGGTCATGGAGTTCGCTACGGGTGGGATAGGGTGCGCCGGATTCGTTGAGGACACGGGGTTCGCGCACGAGGAACTGTTGCATGGCCGTCCGGGAGGTGACGTCGCGGGCCATCATCTCCCGAAGGAGGCTGGCCAGCATCCGGGAGACGCTGGTGTCGAGTTCGGCGGCCCGTATGCGGGCCCACCGCGCTACCTCTTCATCGAGAGACAGAGTGACATTTTTCATGACACAGGATTAGTGTAACACGAGTACTGTGTCAATAACCGGGTACGTCGAGCCTCTATCCGCTCAGTAACTCGAATCCGGCGACCTGGAAGTCGTGATCAAAAGCGAATGCTTCGTCAAGCCGTTCACGACGCATCAAGGCGAACGTGACTGCGTCGGTGAGAGAGAAGTGCTGATCACTGAACCGCTCAAGCCACTCGACCACCGCCTGATCGATGAGTTCGGGTTCCACCGGGTGCCAGACATAAGCGGGGTCGCGCCGAACAGCGGCAAGCACCTGCCGAGCCACCACCGGTCCTCGCCATCGGAGGAGGTGCCCATGGAGTTCGGCGAGGATCAAGACTGACCCCATCCAGCGTCCGCCGAGCCCGATAAAGCGTCGGGCGGTGGCGACCGCACGGTCATGATATTGATCGCGAGGGTTCGCGAGCGCCAGTAAGGCGCTGGTATCAATCGCAGCTCTGGTGGTGGCCATCTTCCGGCGGGTAGAGGTAGGCGTCATGGTTGGCAGCGAGGTCCGGTGGCGCACCTTCAAGTGCCCCGATCAAGTCATTGAGCGAGGCGCCTGGGCGTTTGGTAGCTAGGAGATCAGCTGCGATTCGCCGGAGGCCTCGCCGCAGGATCTCCGCCTGAGACAGAGTCGTGGTGCGGGCGACTTCCAAAAGAAGGTTCTTATCCGCGGGATCCAGATAGACCTGGACCGGTTCCCTGATTCGGCGACGTGAGGCCATACATGTAATACTAACATGTACGCATGTACGATGCAATTGACATTCGAACCTCGAACCGCCTGTTACCTCGCACTCGCGTTATGCGCCCTGTCACGCCCGACCGGAGTGATCAGGGCTCGAGGGTTACCTCGGTAGTGATCGTGACGCATCCTTTGAGCGTCCGGGCGACAGGACAGCCGTCGGCGTGAACGGCGCGCACCCGTTCAACGGCCTCGTGGTGCTCCGGTGCCACGCGCAATCGGTACTGAACATCGATCCGACGGATAACGAGCACCCCGTTGTCGTTCTCGATCTCCCCCTTGACCTCACCAAACAAGTCGTCGGGCTGAATCAGGATCTCGCGCGCTGCCAGCGCGCCGGCAAAGGTGCCGGTGAGTCAGCCACCGGCTGCCGCGACGACGTAGTCCAATGTTGTCGCATGAGGTGCAGTGTCTTCCATGGCCACATGGTAATGTTTGGCGATGGCCCCGTGGACCCCGAAGAGGACCGGCTCCGGTTCCCCCGGAAGGGTGGCGCTTCGAAGGGGGCCGCCGAGCCGGCGGATGGTGACCTGGGAGGTATAGAGAACATCGGCCATGTGGGCTCTCCTTTGTGGGAGTAAACGTACGATAGGTTATTGGGTCGTGCCCATCTTCCGGATGATCTCGGGCCAATTCAGAATCCAGGTCATCTTGGCTTCGAGACCGACCACGTCCTGAGAGATCATGAGGAAGGTTCCGTTCTGGCGATTGATGTCATAGTTGGTGCCAAGGGTGTTCTCATCAAATTGGCCGGAGAAGAGTGGTGTCCGGGCGCGCACTCGGAAATCGCTCGTCTGGAGTGAGGCGCTCATCATCTCACCCCGAACGAGGTAGTACAGTGTCTTTCCGTCGGGGCTCCAATGGGGAGATGTCCCACCGGCAGCGGAGATCTGATGGCGGGCTCCTTGGCCCGAGATGTCTACCACGTACACCTCGTTGGACCCCGAGCGGTCGGAGATATAGGCCAACCATCGGCCATCTGGTGAAACGCTGGGATGTCGCTCGCGGAAGGGTGTGGCCACGATCCAGGTGGGGACGGAGTCTCCCAGGGACAATATTCCGATGTCTTCCCTTGAGCCCGCGCGCTGCTCGACCAGGACCAGTCGCTGTCCGTCGGGAAGCCATTCCCCTGGCTCGGTCGCGTTCTTGGTCCGATAGATTATCTCTGGTGAGTCGCTTCCATCGGCTCGCTTCCAGGCGATACCGGAGGATGCTCCGCGGGTGGAGTACACGATTC
>JAJCZW010000092.1 GCA_029262155.1 Gemmatimonadota bacterium | reverse complement strand
GGAGGAGATCGACGGCCGAGTTGCGGAGATTGCTGAGCGCCGCGGCGTCTCGGCCGGCGAGATGTATACGACGCTTCAGAAGGCAAACAGGCTGGTGGAAATTGAGCGGGCGCTTACGGAGGAAAAAGTCTTTCATCATTTGTTGTCACTCTCGACGGTGACCGAGGTAAGTTCGTGACCACATCCGCATTGTACCCCCCCTATATCATTGAACGTTCCAGTCGTGGCGAGCGCACGTACGACATCTTTTCTCGCCTCTTGATGGATCGGATTGTCTTTCTGGGTGCGGCGATCAATGACGATGTTGCCAACATCATCATTGCCCAACTCCTGTTTCTCGACGCCGACAACGCGGAGAAAGACATTTACCTCTACATCAACTCCCCTGGGGGCATCTTTTCCTGTGGGATGGCGTTCTACGACACGATTCAACATTTGCGTGCGCCGGTCAACACGATCTGTATGGGCATGGCCGCGTCGATGGGATCTTTCCTGCTCGCCGCCGGAACGGCCGGCAAGCGCAGCGCTCTTCCCCACGCACGGATCATGATTCACCAACCGTCCGGAGGAGCCCAAGGCACCGCGGCAGATATCGAGATCCAAGCCCGCGAGATTCTTTACTTGCGGTCGAAAATCAACGAGTTGTACGCCCATCACACGGGCCAACCTATCGAAACAATCGAACGGGATATGGACCGCGATCGATTCATGAGCGCCGACGAGGCCAAGGAGTACGGCATTGTCGATACGGTCTTCTCGCCACGGTCCGCCCAGGATCAGGGTGCGGGGGACTCTTGACGGGACGACGGTTAGGTGCCCACCTTTCCTCTATTCCCTCGTGAGTAGCGGCGGCGATATGTCCACCGAAAAGCACCTGCGCTGTTCGTTCTGCGGAAAGTCGAAAGACTCGGTACGCAAGTTTATCTCCGGGCCTTCGGTGTACATCTGCAACGAGTGCATTACGCTCTGCAACGAGATTCTCGCCGAGGATGAAGAGCGGGAGGTCATTGACCGGATTACGCAGGTCCCCACTCCAGCAGAAATCAAAGACATTCTCGATCAGTATGTCGTCGGCCAGGAACGGGCCAAACGAACGCTTTCGGTGGCGGTGTATAACCATTACAAGCGGATCAATGCTGCGGGTCCCTCGGAGAACGATGTCGAACTCGACAAGTCCAACATCTTGCTGATCGGCCCCACTGGGGTCGGTAAGACGTTGCTGGCGCAGACACTCGCACGCATTCTGGATGTGCCCTTCACCATTGCCGACGCCACCACGTTGACTGAAGCGGGGTACGTCGGGGAGGACGTGGAAAACATCCTGGTCCGGCTCCTCCAGGCGGGCGACTTCAATGTGTCGGAGTGTGAACGCGGTATTGTCTACATCGATGAAATCGACAAGATCGCCCGGAAGAGTGAGAATCCCAGCATCACGCGCGACGTCTCAGGGGAAGGCGTTCAACAGGCCCTCCTGAAGATCCTGGAAGGGACGGTGGCCTCGGTGCCCCCCCAGGGTGGGCGCAAGCATCCGCAGCAGGAATACATTCAAATCAACACCCGCGACATTCTCTTTGTTTGCGGTGGAGCATTTGACGGACTCGACAAGATCATCGAGTCTCGACTTGGCAAACAACAAATTGGTTTCGGTTCGTCAGGCCAGGAGAGTGTTGCACCCGATGCACACACCCCCTATGCCAACGCCGAACCAGATGATTTACTGCGTTTCGGACTGATCCCCGAACTGGTGGGGAGACTCCCGGTCTTGTGCCCCCTCGAAACCCTCGATGAAGATGCTCTCGTACGCATTCTGCTTGAACCCAAAAACGCGCTTACGAAGCAATATGAGAAGCTGTTCGAGCTGGAGGATGTCGGTCTGACTTTTGCCCCCGAAGCGCTCAGGGCCCTCGCCCACCAAGCCTTAAAGCGCAGCACTGGCGCCCGAGGCCTTCGAGCTATCCTGGAAACGATCATGACCGACGTCATGTTTGATATCCCCTCGCGAGATGATATCAGCGAGGTGGTCATCACGCCGGAATCGGTTAATGAGCGTGTCACTCCACTGATCATAACGGAACGGGCCCGCGCCAAGCGCGAAGCCTGACCTGCCGCCTGCGTGGGAATAGTCTCACCGTTCGCCACGGTTCCGATCCACTTCGTCGGTAGCTTTCCCGACCCCCGGCATCCGCTTGATCCCCCCCATCCGGAAATCGCGTTTCTTGGTCGCTCCAATGTTGGGAAGTCGAGCCTCCTCAATGCGCTCTTTGGGGGAAAGGCCAAGGCGCGTGTCAGCCGAACTCCGGGCAAGACTCACTACATGAACATCTATCAGCTACCGATGTGTTACTTGGTGGATCTCCCGGGGTATGGGTATGCCCGTGCGTCGAAGGCACAGCGCACTCAGTTCCGACTCTTGATCGATGGGTACGTGAAACGGCGTCAGACGATCGCGGGGATCGTCTGGCTCCTCGACGTCCGCCACCCTCCTTCCGCTGAAGATCGTGTCCTCCGCGAACTCCTTTCCTCCGCAAGACACCCGACGCTCGTCGTCCTGACCAAGATCGACAAGTTTGCCCGCGGCCAACGCGCGACCGCCATCCGGGCACGCGCGGCAGAGTTGGACGTTGCCGAGGAGACAGTCCTGCCAGTAAGCAGCACCAAAGGGCTAGGGATTGTCGATCTGGCGGACAGTATTCTGGCCACACTCCCCCAGACAGAGTCGTGATGATCTCAGTTGCCAAGAGACCCTGCCCGAGTACTATTCCTTCACACTCCGACTCGGCGTTCGACTCATGACGTTGCACCCTCTTCGTTCCGTTGCGCTCCCAGCATCCGTCCAAGCAGCACACGATTCCTGGCTTGCTACCCTGGAAGAAGCGCTCAGCGATCCCTCGACCGACCGCAATGCCCTTGTCAGGGACACCCTACAGGCCCTGTGGTTTCCGGGGCTCGCCGACGCCGAAGCCTTGGTGCGGAACCCGACGACTCCCGGGCCCACGCGGGCAGTGCTTCTGGCGCTCGACCCCAGGAATATCACCCTGGAACCGGAGTATTACAGCGACGTGGACCCGGAGAAGTTCGCCCGGGTGAAGCCGTTGCTTTGGCTCTGGTACAGTTTCGATCGGTCTCCGTTAGCAGGCCAAAACGTTGATCTCGGAGTACGCCTCCGCCGCATCCTTGCAGGCCATATCTTCGCCCGCTGCGGCAAGAACTTTAAGTGCTTCCAGCACACCGAATTCTCGTTTGGGTACAATATGGAGGTGGGCGACGACGTCGTCATTCATCGCCACGTCCTCTTGGATGACCGAGGTGGCCTCACCTTGGGAAATCGGGTGAGCGTTGCGGACTATGCCAACATTTACAGTCACACCCATAGCATTGTCGATCAAAAGGATGTGACGAACGCGAGGACCACCCTGGAAGATGACGTCCGGATCACCTACCACGCGACCGTGCTCGCCGGAGTCCGTGTTGGTGAGAATGGGATGGTGGGGGCGGGTGCTGTCGCGACCAAGAACGTGCGATCCTATCACGTGAACGTCGGCGTCCCTGCGAAATCAGTCCGGGTAAAGCCCAACGCTCCGTCCGAGGCCTACGTCACCGAGCGAGTTGCCCGGGGCGACGCGTAGGTGGCCGGTTCCTTTCCTTTGGGCCGTGGGCTGATGGCGGGTGACGCACCGGTCAGGGTGACTCCAGCGGCCGGGTCGGATCCTGTATCTCCACCGGTGGAATCCCGACCACCTCGACCGTCGCGCTGGCGAGTCGCACTCGCCCTCCGGTAGTCTCAATTGCATCGAGGATCACGGTAAACAACTGATCCTTGGCCGTGCGCCGTCGCCGGTAGTCAACCACATATCGCGCGGTATACTCCAACCAATTATCGGTCGCGATCATCGTCACCATCGGAGTGACTTGGGCATCCTCAATGCGATACTTGTTCACCATCAGTGACCAGGATGCCTTAGCCGTATCGGCGTAGGGACCCACGACCTGCTGGAGTGCATCAACAAGAAGTTGTCGGGCCATAGCCCGGTCCGATGCGTGGGTCACCGGGACACGAATCTCGTCCCACAGGAACGGGAAGTCTGCGCTGTAATTGAAGACCGGTTCCTTGAACACGGCGCTATTGGTGACTCGCACGATACGTCCATTGTACAGATCCCCATTCACCCAATCGCCGCACTCCATCAGGGTCGACCGGAGGACGCCAATATCAATCACGTCTCCACGGATGCCACCCAGTTGAATCCGATCGCCCACTCGGAACACTCCACCCACAAGCACAGCCATCCATCCGGCAATGCTCGCGATCACCTCCTGGAGGGCAAAGGCCACTCCGGCGCCGATGACCCCCAAGGCCACGGCAATGCCCCCGAGTCGATCACTCCATGCGTCGGCGAGGTAGAGGCCCGCCACGATCCACGCAATGAGGGCGACGACCTTCCGCGTGCGATATCGGGCGTCTGGATCCTTAATCCGGGGGAGGAGCCTGCGTGTCGCCAGCCGCGCAACGACATAGATCACCAGCAGGCCAACCGCGATTCGGGACACCCGTCCCACCAGCGGGTCTTGGAACCAGGGAATCCATTCCGTCACCTGGTCGCCCTAGGGTGCACGCCGCGGGAGCATATTCATGCCTCGGAGATGATCCAGCACGTGCTTCCGGAGAGCCGGCCGCACGCTATAGGGCACCTCATCGAGGACGATCGCGGCAGCGGCATCAACCGTTGGAGCAGGAAACGGTTCGATAATCCTCAGGTTGAGGAGATGTTCAAGAATCAGCATGGCCCGCGACCCCGGGATGTTCAAGACCGCAGCGAGATCGCCTGAGGTGAGGCATAGATGGGCTAGCAACGACCGAAGTGACATACTGTGTATGACCGAAAGATCCGAGAGAAAACGGATATCAAGCGCGGTACATGGGCGGAGAAGCATGAGGCCTTGGCGGCTTTCCTCCTCGGCCTCGAATTCGACCGACCGGAGCCAACAGAGAATTGCTTGCGCAGGATCCCCGTCGGCGAGGTGATCAACCCGATCAAACCACAACTCCCGCAGCATTTTTTGGGCATCCTCCGTACTTCCCGCTTGGGCCAGGCGGCGGCGAAACAGGAGTCCAGGGTTACTCGGTGGTAGGAATTGAAGCTCTCGACCGCTCCATCGGTGACGCCGCAGCAACGCATTCTCCATCTCGTCCCGCTCCAGTGGGGCCAGGACGATACTCCGAAAGGCACGGGCGACAAACTGAAGCTCGGAACGCAGCATCGGTGCGAGAACGGCGTTGAAAGTCGTAATCCAGCACACCTGCCTCTCGGTCCGACTGAAGAAACCGAGGACCTGCTCGACCGCATCCGCCCCACCAACGACGTGATGGAAAAGGAACTCGAGATCATCGATCAACATGATCCCGCCTTCGTCGGGATCGATCGCTCGAATGGTTGTCTCCAGTTCAGAAAGGGTCTCTCCAGCCCATCCCCGAGACTCCGCGATCATCTTGGCGAACTGGTCGGCGCTACAACGGTGGTCCAAGGTCAGATAGTGCACCTCAGGCCGATCCAGCATCTCGGCCAGGACATACAGAAAACTGGTTCGACCGACACCCGGAAGCCCTTCGACCAACAGGACACCGGTCGGCTCGTCTGCCAGCCATTGCTGGACATGCGCCATGGCCTTCCGCAATTCGGTTTCACGCCCCACGAGGAGCTGCTGGCGCACGGTGGGGGCATAGGAGAAGAGGCGGCGGTACACCAGTGGCAACGCACGCAAGACCGCTTCAGCCTGATCGATCTGCTCAAGGGTAAAGCGCCAAGCTTCCTCGGTGGGCTTGGTGGCCCCCACGACAGCTTGACCTCGCGAAATCAGCTGGGCGAGCCAATGCCTTGTTTTCTGGGTCGTCGAAAGGAGGCTTTGGTTGAAAACCCGAATCCAGTGCCGGGCCAGGTGCCATCGACGCCAGAATGCCCGGGTCGAAGAGTTGATCCCCTTCCATCGCGCTTGCTCTTCCGTCGCTCGTTGGACACGGCGATGGAAGTCTTCCCAGTCCTCCGCAAAGGCTTGAAAGATTGTTGTGGCCAATTCTTCCCACGGCTCTCCGAGGCGACCCACGACCTGATCCAGCGTGTCAGCGGCCCGACGGAATCCGTCCCCAGCTACCTCCCGGGCATGCCGTACCCGTTCGGGAGTGACCTCACCATCGGCGGGGACGGTGAGTTCGTCCAAAGCGGCCTCGCAACTGAACTCGACGATTTGGGGCACTTCGTGGGCGGTTGCCCATGCTTCGACAATCCTGTTCCGAAACCTGATTCCAAACTTCCCGACTCGAGCCGCGAGGGGATGCTGGTAGGCATCGCGCGCCACATCCCGCGGACTCCACGGAATCGGGGTAGCCGCGGGCTCCACCTCGTCCTCCACCGAGGCCCCGACCTGGCCGACCTCATCGGGTAACCCCCGGATGAAGGCTTCGATCCGCCGACCTTCACCCTCCCCGAGGTTTGCCAAGGCGTGCTCGGCGAGCGACAGGCCTGCCAGATCGACGGCACCCTCCACCGAGCGAACCACCTCGGAACCGATCGCTCGAAGCTTCACCTGAACGCCTTGCACCTCCTCATCAGCCATCGACGTCACGCGCGACTCTGCCTCGCGAAGCAGTACACCGATGCGCGTGCTCCGCTCCGTGAGCGGTCGGATGGTTTGGCGGTACAGCCTATCGAGAAGATCAGTCTCCAACCGAATCACTTCACCCCGGAACTGGAGAAGCGCAAGTTCCATCTGCAATTCCGCTTGTCCATTCTGCTCCCAATCCATCCACTCTTCACCCCGTACTCGCAACCGAGTGGGCCAAGCGGACGACCGGGTGCGCGCCCTCCAAGCTCCTGGCAAGAGCGGCGTCCCCGCAAGTTCGAGGGAGCGTTGGAACACCGTATGGCCAGGATCGTTTCGGTCCAGTGCTGGCAGGGACACGCGCCCCGCTTCCCCGAGCGCGTCCTGTAAGAGGCGCACGGCCTGGCGAACAGTTTCGACTGCCTCCTTGGGGAGTGTATCAGGCTCAGACTCACTGGGGGACGCGTCCGGCGGAAGATGATGGATGAGACGGTCGTACTGTTGTTCTACGGTCAGAACGGTATCAACGGCGTGGCCTGCCTTACTGAGGACCTGCTGCCAGGGCCGGGCAAGGGCCAACTGCATTGCCTCATGGCGCAGGAACAGAAAGGCGGTGAAACGCTGGTCCACATGAGTGTGCCACAAGGCACGAGGGGACAATCGTCGGACGTACTCCCCGGCGCGAGCGTACCGTCCGGTCATCCGTCTGATGAGATTCGTGATGCGTCGCGAAATCCGGATCCACATCTTCCATCCCTGGGCCCGCAAGTCGTCTTCTGGTAGGGCATCATAACGTTCGGTCGGATCTGGAATGTCACAGAGCGCGGGAATGTCCGTCCCGACTTCGGCGAGGAGTGCCCGAAGCCGATCGAGATAGCCAACGGTGCGACCCGCGCTCCGGATGCGCGCGTGCTCGGCTGCCAACGGAGCGAGCACGTGGTCGAGTAGGCGTGATCGATAGGTGTCGAGATCCTTCCATGTCGGCCCAACGTCACCGGGGAGGAGCTGCTCTACTGCTCGGCGGTGCTCAGTTTCTGCCCGCTCAATGGCAGCACACCATGGAGTGACGACACTTCGCTGAACATCATCGTGCCACTGTTCCACCAACTGGTCTGCCCGACCACTCAACCACTCCCCCAGGGCTTGGAGGTCCGCATTGTCGGTTACCGGCCCGGGCGGACGAGGAGAGGTCACGAGTCCCCTTCGCCGTCGTTCTGATCGTCGGCCCTTGGAGAGACGAGGCGCACCGGGAATCCTGGCAGCAGCATGCCCAGGCGAAGGAATTCCGCCTTGGCGGTTTCGGTGACTTCGCTGGCAAAGATGAACTCTTGCCGAGTGTCGAGCACGTAGGCCTTTACTCGGAGCTGGGTGAGGAACATCTCCTTGAATACATCTTGGACCAGAACAACGACGGGTTTCTCAAGATGGACGTACTGGGACATCACCGCGGCACTCCTGGCAACGGCCTTCGCCTTTCTGGCATCGACCCATCCCGGTACATACAGATCGATGACAACCTGACAATCGAGTGCCCCCGTGTTGGCATTCGCGACTTGCCCCTCGACCACCTCCGCGTTGGGGACGGAGACCAGGCTATCGTCGGGCGTGACGATACGCGTCGCCCGGAGTCCAATATTCACGACCTCGCCATAGGTCCCTCCGATCCGGATCTTGTCTCCAACCTGAAACGGCTGATCGAAGATGATGATGAGTCCGCCGAATAAGTTCTTGAGAATTCCTTGCGAGGCAAAACCGACACCAACCCCGATCGCCGCTCCCGCTGCGAGTAATCCGTTGCGGTCGACGGCATAGACCCAAGCGACAATGGCGTAAATGGCGATCGAATACGTGACCAGCCGCACGATCGGAAGGAAACGCATGTAGAATAGCCGCCGCTTCGCACTCCGCTCGGCCAGGGCAGCCAGAAACCAACTCACCGCCCGGACGAGCCCCCATGCAAGGACCGCAACCAAGATCGCCCAGATCGTCCGGACACCATAGTCGCGGACTCCCGCAACCGCCTTTGCGCGCGTGGGAAGGGTCCCAGCGTTCGCTGTGGAGTCCGTTCGATCCATCCGCGCTATCGCTTGACCCAAGAGAAGCGTCGTTGCGTTGAGGCCTCGAATCTCTTGCCGAAGGCTATCGAGCTGCGATTGGGATGTCGTGGAGTCAATCGGTAGGAGTTGCTCGGAGACGGTTGCTTGGGTCGGGACCGGTGCAAAAAGCACGGACACGGCGGTTGTATCACCAGTTGGTGAAGGCGGGTTGCGTGGCGTGCCACACGCTACCACTGCAATGAGTGGGAGGAACCAGCGGCAGACGCTGTAGAGGTGAATCATCGAAGTGTGGTTGGCCTGGGTGAGAGTCGAAGACCGGCACGGCATGGCTCTCAGTAATATACCCGGCGAACTCAAGGACGCACTGGGTATCCTCGGGCACGGAGGAGGGCTCGGGCCTCGGACAAGGAACTCCGTTGATCATGGAAGATCGTCGCGGCGAGGACGCCGTGGGCACCGGCATCAAGGGCTTCCGCCAAGTGGTCGAGTGACCCCACACCCCCCGAGGCAATGACTGGAATTTGGATAGCTCTAGAGACGGCCTGGATCAGGTCGAGATCGTACCCCTGCCCTGTCCCATCGCGGTCCATCGAGGTCAGGAGAATCTCACCGGCCCCGCGGGATTCGACCTCGTGGACCCATTCGATCGCACGCCGATCGGTCCGGTCCCGACCGCCATTGATCCAAACGGGAAGTTCATCCCCATCTCGTGCGACATCGACCGCAACAACAACACACTGAGCGCCATAGGACTGGGACAGGCGGTCGACCAGGGATGGGTCCTTCACGGCGGCGGTGTTCACCGCAATTTTGTCCGCCCCGGCACGCAACACCTCACCGGCATCTGCCACCGATCGGATGCCTCCACCGACCGTGAAAGGGATGAACACGGCATCTGCCACGCGCGCTACCATGTCCAGTGTCGTGGCCCGGCCTTCAACGCTTGCTGAGATGTCGAGAAAGATCAGTTCGTCTGCACCCTCGCGGTCATAGCGCGAGGCCTGTTCCACGGGGTCGCCCGCGTCGCGGAGCGAGCCAAAATGCACACCCTTAACGACCCGACCGTCGGCGACATCAAGGCATGGGATGATACGACGGGCTAGCATATGCGGAGAACATCTTCGAGGCACCCTGCATCTCCCCTGGGAAGTAGGGTCCCCACATCGCTCAATGCTCGCTTGGCGCGGGGCCAACTCGCGTGTGCAATGGCTGCGGCGATCGGCAGCCAACGCGAGGCATCGTGCTCCGCACTCAGGCGCACAGGCTCACTCTCTGCCACAGGCACCAGTGCCGCGAACACGGGGATCACCGCGACCGTATCGGGCCGATGCAAGTAGAACGATTCACAACGACTCAGGTTGTAGAGACGATGCGCAGTGAGTCCAGTCTCTTCTCGTAACTCACGGTGTGCTCCATCCACTGCCGATTCAGTTTCTTCCAGATGTCCATGCACTCCCTCCCAACTCCCGGGTGACCGTGCCCCACACGCACGGCGCAGCAGCAGAGACTCCAGGTCACCCCCAGATGTGACGCGAATGACATACAGGTCGACTGCCATGGTGAGGATCGCGGTCATGGCGTCCAGGTGGCGAATGCACCCAACAGGTCAATGCCCGCCTGTTGTGATTTTTCGGGGTGAAACTGAGCGCCCAACACGTTGTCCCGGCCAACGAGGGTGACAAACGCCCCGTCGTAATCTGCCGTCGCCAGCGATGCCTCCACGGGGACATCCGTTGGATGGTAGCTGTGGACGTGATAGTAGAAGACGTCCTCCTGAGTCCACAACGGACCGATGGCCCCATGCCGACGCCCGGCAGCGGTTGGGGTGACCTGGGCCCAGCCGACGTGGGGGATCGGGAGCGAGGTCCGGAACCGTCGGATCTGCCCGGGGAGCATTCCGAGACCAGGTTGATTCGGCGCCTCCTCGCTCTG
>JAJCZW010000091.1 GCA_029262155.1 Gemmatimonadota bacterium | reverse complement strand
GTCTGCTGCCGGTTTATCATACGGTTGACCGAGGAGTTGAGGCCGGCCTTTTCGTTATACGAAGTATCTACCTGGAGCCGCCGATGGAGACTCCGTCCATCCCCGATTGCCTCAACCTCCCGACGCATCTCTTTGAGCGGTCGCAGACTGGGTCCCGCTAACCGATACCCCAGCAGAATCGAGGCTCCCAGGATCAGCGGTAGACTCACGAGCATCGATCGGAGGAGGGCACCCGGCCCAAAGCTGACCACGTTCTCACCTGCTGTCACGATCATCGCCCCGATTTCCGGGCCGGCCGAGACGATCGGCATCACCACGAAGCGGACCGCCCCTACATCAGGATCGAAGGTGAACGTCCCTGTGGATCGGATGGTCGGCGTGGGGACGAGGGGAGCTCGCAAGCGCTGGAACGACTCGAAACTCAGGCGTGCCGCCTCGGTAGAGGAAAACAGTACGTCGCCTTCACGGTCGGTAACCAGCATAAAATCTCGCGTAGTCCCTTCGAAGAAGTTGGCGATACCCGGATCGAGTTGCACCGTCCCATCGCGGGTGCGGGCCAGACTGCCCAGCACCCGAAATGAGTTGATGAGATATCGACCCGAAAAGTCCGCCTCGAGGGCGAGACGCTCATCAAGTTCTGCTTGGCTGGAGATGCGACGATCAAAATAGAGTGAGGCGGCAAAGGCCAAGAGGGAGACCAGGAGGGCCGCCGAGTACCAGGCCGTGAGTCGGCTCCGAATGGTAGACATTATGCCTTGACCACGTACCCCACGCCGCGAACGGTGTGCAGCAGTTTGGTCTTGCGACCAGCATCGACCTTCTTCCGAAGTCGGTTAATCACGACATCCACGATGTTGGTTCCCGGATCGAAATGATAGTCCCACGCATACTCGGTGATAAGCGTCCGGCTCATCACCCGGCCGGCATGCCGAACCAGATACTCCAAGACGGTGTATTCCTTAGGCGTAAGTTCCAGCTGTTCTCCACCCCGAGTGACTTCCCGGGTGGCGGTATTGAGTGCCAGGTCCGCGACGGTCACAATGCGATCGGATAGCTGATGAGGACGACGACCGATCGCCTCCACCCGCGCGAGGAGCTCTTCAAAGGAAAAGGGTTTGGTGACGTAATCATCCGCGCCAGCGCGCAGTGCTTCGACCTTGAAATCCACCGCGTCCTGCGCGGTCAGGACCAGGATCGGCGTCGTCTGACCACGATCCCGTAAGGTTCGCACCACCTCAAGTCCCGTCATTCCTGGCAGTCGAAGATCGAGCACCAACAGATCATATCGTCCACCCGACGCCAATCGTAACGCTTCCATCCCATCGTCAACCAACTCGGTTTGAAACCCATGTTCCTCCAAGCCGCGCTGCACATAGGATCCTACCGTGCGGTCGTCCTCCACGACCAAGATCTTCATCGGAGCGCCTCCACGGTCGGCAAGATCATCCGGAACACCGATCCGTGCCCAGGCCGACTCTCGGCGGTCAATTGACCCCGATGCCGCTCAATAATTCCGTAACAGATCGACAACCCCAGACCGGTGCCCCGGCCCGGAGGTTTCGTCGTGTAGAACGGCTCAAAGATCTTGGTGAGATTCTCAGCCGGAATACCGATACCGGCATCTTGCACCTCCACGACCAGCTCTCCCGCCCGCCGCCCATGTCGAGTCCGAATGGTCAGCGCCCCCCCAGGATCCATTGCATCGACGGCGTTGAGCATCAAAGCCATCAAGACCTGAATCATCTGTTCCGAGTTAGCCTGAACGGCCGGCAATCCCTCCCCCAGGTCAGCCCGGACGACCATTTGCCGAAACCGTTTGTGGTGCTTGAGCAGAAACATCGTTTGGTTCACTAGGTCGTTCACGTCAACCGGAGTGGGATTGGTGTCGTCAGGGGGTCGGGAGAAATCCAACAAGCTGTCGACGATCTGGGAGCATCGGTGGACCTCTCGCTCAATAATCTCAAGGTACTCAGCCCCTTTCGGGCCGGCATCCTCCGCGAGCAATCCGTCCAGAGCGGTGGCACAGGCACCGATCGTTGCCAACGGATTGTTGATTTCGTGCATGACCCCTGCCGCCAGTTGACCAATGGCGGCGAGCTTCTCGCTCTGCTGCACACGACGTTGTGCCGTCCGCGCTTCCGAGACGTCTTCTCCGATGGTGAGGACGTGCGTCACTGTCTTGCCATCCACACACATCGGAATTTTGGCAATGCGGTAGGCCACTTGCCGGCCTCGATCCTCTCGCTCGATATCGGTCTCGAACGCTTTGGCACTCCCGAACACGAAGTCAAACTCCTCCTTGAGCGTTTCGGGTGCCTGTCGCGTCAGGACGTCGAACACCAGCCGACCCATGACGTCGTCACGCATCAGCCCCTGCGTCCCGATCTCTCGCTTCCGGTTCCAGGCTTGGATCCGATACTCCCGATCGATGACGTAGAGACCAACTGGCAGACTGTCCACAATGCGATGCATGAAGACCCGTTGCGCCTCAGCCTCATCCGAACGAGTGGCGACCTCGGAAGCGAAGTTCTCCGAAAGCTCCACACCCTCAAGGTAGAGGGAGAGGAGTTCGGCAATCACGGTGACGAACTCGGAGCGGGTCACAACTGCGGGGTGCGCCTCACCCTCAAACTGCAAAAGGCCCAGGAGCCGACCGTCGCCACGGAGGGGCACCGCTTGCGTATCGGAACCCGGGCTCGGAAGGTCATCAATGCTGGAGATCTGTACCGAAGACCCATTCGCTGCGGCGGACACAAACTCGGACGTGTTGGGGGCCCTGTGCCAGATCGTTACGTCGCGACAGCCAAAACCCTCTCGGAGCGATCGTGCGACGGAGGTCAACGCCTCCGTCGTCGTCGCGCCCTCGCGAAGGGAACGGGTAAGAACGGTGACCATCTGGAGATCGGTGCTGCCCCCGTTGGTCAATGCCTGCTCCGCTAAGAGTGGTTTACGCAGCCCTAGCCACAGGCTGGAGAGTGCCCGGGCTCGGTCGAGCCTAGGCCACTGCCTGAATATGTGTCAGGAGTTCGCTGTTCTCTCTTCGATGGCCCGGTGACTCCTCCGCGAACGCCCACTGAACGATCCCGTCCCGATCGATGAGGATGTAGGCGCGGTTCGAAAAAAATCGTTCCTCGATCAGCACCCCGTAGGCCCGTGAGACTTCCCGCTTGAAATCACTCAAGAGGTCGACCCCGAGATGCTCCTTCTTCTTGAACTCGATCAGCGATGGGACAGCATCGACGCTGATGGGGAGCACGACAGTATCCTCTCGGTCAAACGCGCTGTAGTCCTCGGAGAAGGCGCACATCTCTGTCGTGCAAACGCCGGTAAACGCTAAGGGAAAGAAGGCCAAAAGCACTTTCTTTCCCCGCAAAGCAGAGAGCGTCACCTCTTCACCCGACGTCGATGGGAGGGTGAAATCTGGTGCGGAAGCCCCAAGAGCAGGCAACGACATGACATACTCCTTCGGTGGAGAGTGTTACGAGGTGAATCGCGCCCCGACATTGGTCCAATTCACGACGTTCCACCATGCCGCGAGATAGGCAGGTCTCCGATTCTGATAATTGAGGTAATAAGCATGCTCCCACACATCACAACCGAGGAGTGGAGTTCTTCCTTCCATCAGAGGCGAATCCTGATTCGGGGTGCTTTCGACGTGAAGCCCGCCCTTCTGATCGCGCGACAGCCAAGCCCATCCACTCCCAAACCGTGTCATGCCGGCTTTGACAAACTGCTCCTTGAACGCATCAACCCCACCAAAGGTCTCGGTGAGGCTCTTCGCGAGAGCCCCGTCGGGGGCTGACGCCCCACCTGGCGTCATAATGTCCCAAAAAAGGGAATGATTGGCGTGCCCGCCGCCGTTGTTCCGCACAGCGGTTCGGATGCCTTCGGGAATACTTGCGAGATCTCCAATCAATTCCTCAACCGATTTCGACGCCAAGGTGGAGTTCCCTTCGAGCGCCTTGTTCAGGTTGGCAACGTAGCCGGCGTGGTGCTTCCCATGATGGATTTCCATGGTCCTGGAATCGATGTGCGGCTCAAGAGCCGCCACGTCATATGTCAGTGGGGGCAGCGTAAAGGGCATAATGAAGGTACTCCTGTGTGGACTCAAGAAAGGTTGCTCCCCAGCATGGGGTAGCAATGATGAATATGAACTCAGGTTGGAAGCGTCGCAACGCGATCCGGCCGAACGGGGCCGGCGAGTGACCCACCGATGAGTAACCCCGCACCCAGCACGGTGATCAAAACCTGGACCTGGAGTACCATCCCCAAAACAATCAATACGCCATACGCAATACCAAGTTGCAGCATCACCTTGAGACCGGCGTTCCGTTTCGAAGTCGTTGCCGAAGGCGGTGTCGTCTCCAATCGTCCGAGGAGTATCGCACTCATCAGGAGAGTAAGGAGACCAATCGCCCCACTCCCTCCCCCCACTCCTGACCATGCCCCCATCAGTCCGAAAGCACCGAGAAGAGAAGCTCTATCCCTCCGGACCACACCGTCGGCCATGGCGAGAAGGAGTCCAGCCATAATCACAACCTGCCAGTAACGAATCTCAAGAGAGAATGCTGAACCGATGCCAAACGTGACAAGGATTCCGGCCAGAAGAAGAGAACTGGGGTCGGTCGCGCCAACCCAGGCGCGGAAAGGCCAGAGCCCCGAAAGCAACCACGCAACGAGGACGGCTGCAGGGACGACAACTCCCACTCCAAGCGCGGATCCCCCACCACCACCCGGCTCCCAGAGCATGATACCCCATACGACACACCCTAACCCGACCGCGAGACCAAGACCGGTCACCCAGCCTTCCCAACCCCACCTCCTGAAGCCCCCCAAACGCCAAGCCACGACCACCATCACCAGCAGCAGAAGGACCACCACACGAGAGTCGAGGTGGGGGGCAACGAGCCAAAAGACGGCTTGAGCGAAGAGCCAACCGAGTGTATTCGTCGAACTCCCATCCCCAGGTCGGGCCACTATTGGCCGATCCACCGTGCACCTCATGAGATGGAGCACCCAACCGGTCCGCAGCCACCGGATAAGGATGACGATCGCTACGATCGCTCCCCCCACTCCTACAGCCACCGCACCCCCGGAAAGACCGGCGGCACGATGTACCGGCCAGGTCCACCACAGAAGGAGTCCGACCCCAAGCGAGGAAAGCAGGTGGGCACCCCCCAGGCCGATCGCCACCGCACCGAAGAGCAGCAACCCCGCATTCCCCCATAGGAACCCTGAAGAGATCGCATCCACCGCGATGGCCTCCGGCACGACCACACCGTCGGCTACCTGAAAGGCGGTCAACGCAAGCGCGCACGCTATCCACCCAACGTAGACCCATCCCCGATAGCGCGGTGGCTTCGCAAGCGCCACGGCAGCGAGTACCATCAACCCCAGGTCGAACGGAACCCGGGTCAACAACACTAAGGAATCACCTTCGGGTGGTCGAGCTGGGCGATGGTTGCGGTGCTCGGTCCGACCTCCCGTTGCAAGCGAGCAGCAACGGCTTCGGCTGTGCCCAATGCCCGAAGTAGGTTTTCGCCCGCCAGCTTCTTGAGATCAGCCTCCGACCACCCACGACGGGAGAGTTCTGCCAACAACCCAGGATAGGTCGATACATCCTCCAGCCCGTCGATTACGTCGGTGATTCCATCGAAGTCGCCCCCGAGTCCGACATGGTCAACACCAGCCACGCGCCGGATATGTTCGATGTGATCCGCAACCTGCCCTAAGGTGGCGTGCGGAGTTGGATGCTGTTCCCTCCACGCGGCCAGGGCACCTTGCTGACGCGCAGCATCGCCCCCCTGGAACTCAGCCTTGAGCCGGCTGACCTCCGCCTGCGCTGCCGCACGGTGATCGGCCACGGCCTGGGACACGAAGCTGGTAACGAACGTCACCATCACAACTCCTCCATTGGCCGGGAGTCGCTTGAGGATGGAGTCGGGAACGTTGCGGGGAACGTTGGTTAGGGCTCGCGCCGCGCTATGCGAGAAGATGACCGGCGCCTGGCTCGCCGTCAGGGCGTCACTCATCGTTCCTGGCGAGACGTGGGAGAGATCGACCAACATCCCCAAGCGATTCATCTCGCTGACGACCGCTTTACCGAACGCCGTCAGGCCACCATGCCGCGCCTCGTCCATCGCGGCATCGGCCCAATCCAAGGTCACATTGTGGGTGAGCGTCATATACCGGACGCCCAAATCGTAATAGACGCGGAGGGCACCCAGCGAGTTCTCAATCGCATGTCCCCCCTCGATGCCAAGCAGGC
>JAJCZW010000090.1 GCA_029262155.1 Gemmatimonadota bacterium | reverse complement strand
CGGGTTCTGGCCGCTGCCGAGTCGTGGTATCGCTTGCAGTACCTTGGTTAGCGCCGCTGTCCCCTTGGTTGTGGTCATCGCGCGTTTCCTCCTCTCAGGTTGACTGTTTGCTCTGCCAGGGAGGTGGGGCGGGTCAAATGACCCGCCCGTCCCTGTAGTAGGCTTTCCCGGCACGGTCCACATCAGAGTAGATGTACACCGCTTCTTCATCAGGATAGGCCGCGAAGAGTGCGGCTATGTAACGCTCCGCTTCTTCCGCCGTGCCGCCGAAGTCGATTGCCACCGACGGCTCAATTCCCCAATCGCCGAAGCCCAACCCCTCGAATGCGGTCCCTATGAAGCCGAGCGCCTGACCGACGGCGGCGACTTCGGATGTGGTCGCGTTCGCGAGGTAAATTCGAAGCATAAGCTCTGTCCTTTCCTACCTCTGAATCCCCGAGGTGCGGGCGGGTCACCGTGACCACACTATCAATGTAGCATATGCTACCTATTTACGCAAGGGGTCAATGTGTCCTATTTCGGGTGGGTTGTTGCCGGAGTAACCCACCCCCACGCCAGCTCGGCGGTGAAGCGATCGATCCATCCGGTCACGAAGGGGGGCGACAGAAGGTCGGAGCCGGGGTGTATGACAACGGCGCACCACGGGGCACCCGGGCGCTCGAGTCCGGAAGGGATGGGCAACCCGATTGTGTTGGCAAGGTGGATCACGTCTCCCCAGACCCTGGGCCCTACCTGGGACTTCCGAGCAACGGCAATGGTGGCCAGGGGCCGGTGGCGCTTGCCTTCACACCAGCTGATCGTGGCCAGCAATGACCCCCCAGAAGCCGCGGTGTGGAGCTCACAAGGGAAGATCTCTGGAGCACTCGCGATCGGGATCTTCTCGTTTGGCTCTGCCTCGGATGCGGCACGTAGAAGCCGCTGTGCCTCGCCGATCGACTGATCGTCGACATTCCGTCGATACAGCCGGCTGACGTCTCCGCCATCGAGGAGATCGACCTTGGTGATATAGGCGGGCGGTCTCATGAGGTGTGTCCTTTCCGACCCCTGAAGGGAGAACGAGTGGCAACCCCGGGGTGCAGGTTTGCTGGCCTGGGCCCCCCGAGGGGGGCCCAGGCCAGCTAGCCGAGAGGAGACGAATCATAAGATCCCCTCAGATGCCATGCTGATGAAACGACCGTCGGAACCGACGACTAGGTGGTCGTAGACCGGAATTTCCAGAATCTGCCCTGCCGCCACAAGACGCCGAGAAAAGGCCCGATCCTCTGGCGAAGGGGTCGGATCACCGGATGGGTGATTGTGAGCCACGATTATGCCAGCCGCCGAGACAATCACTGCTAACCGGAAGACTTCGCGGGGGTGGGCAAGGGTGGCATTCAAGAGCCCGCGAGTCACCACCTGCAGATGAGTAACCCGACTCTGCGTATCGAGACAGGCAACCCAGAAGTGCTCAACGTCCTCGATTTCGGCGAGGGGCTGGAAGAGTTTTATAGCATCTGCAGACTTGCGGATCGGGGTCTCGTCGCCCCGGACGGGATAGGTACTGGGGTCTCGGACGATCCGGACCCATCCACCAGGAATGCTGCTAACCTGCTGTTCATTGGTGCTCTGCACGTTCGAACCTTCACCTTTCCTACCTCTGAATCCCCGAGGTGCGGGCGGGTCACCGTGACCACACTATCAATGTAGCATATGCTACCTATTTACGCAAGGGGTTTCTTTGCCAAAGGGCATCTCCCGTGGGTGAATGTGGTTATACCTCGGCCTTCCATCGGTGCTCAACCATCACTTGGGGGGTGTGGCCTGAACGAAGATAACTCTGGCGCTATCGATCCAGCCGACCACGTTCTCACCGAATTCGACCCTGTAGAAGCCGTCGCGCACAACGCTGACACAGAATCGTGAATCCGGCCCGAACACCGCCAGGGATCGATAGGTGGAGTCTGGTCCAAGGTAGATAGTCAGCCGATCGAGCACGCTGGCGTTGCAGCGCCCCTCGCGGACCCACGGGCCAGTCGTTGAGTCGGATGAGACGGCTGTGGGGGCGGTAGTTGCCCGCTGGGTGACGGGCTTCTTGGCTGGACTTGACCCGATACGACAGGTCTTCTTTGCGCTGATACATGTGTTCCCGCAGGGAATCCCCTTCGTGCATTTCTTTTGGGCAGCCAACGGTCCGGCGATAACCGTGAAAAATACCAGCAGTATGAGTCGTCGCATCTCCGCACCTCCTCACAAGAATGTGATACCCTTTTTTGGCAACGCCCCGCGTCACGTGAAACCCTAAGATCCGTCTCTCCTGGGAACTTACAAGGAAAGCCCTGAGATGAACTTCTGGGTCGCTTCGGTCTCCTCGTTCAGTTCCTACGCATCTTTCTTCTAGCACCTATCATTGCCACCAGTTCACGGCGTTCTTCCACCAATTCCGGAATCCACGCTCGTACTTAATGGTCTCTCCGCACACACTACAGAGACTCGCGTCCTCGTCCGTGAGTCGGTTGCCGCAATCCCCGCAGGTCCAGTAGGTTGCCTTGGCCGAGCCTAGGATAAAGAACCCCACTCCGATGATCACTGGGCCCATTCCTATCGGGAACCCCAAAAAGAACAAGAGTCCTAGCGCCTGGAGGAAACATCCGAGCCCCGTCATCTCGACCTTCCGAATTCGCCCTGCCATCACCCCTCCGTTTCACGTGGAATTAATGCCCTGATCACCCCCGGAACGTAGTTGCCATGGGCACCACTAGCGGTGTCCAATCCTTCGGGATACTATCGGGCACTACATGGGAGGTGAGGTATGGAAGAGCCGGTACACGTCTTCGAGGCCCAGGGCGACATTGAGTTGCTCGGGGTTAAGTTGTTGCGGGGGGACAGGATAGGGGTCACAAAGTCGGGCCGCCTCCTCTACATGCTCCACCGACCACCAAACCACGGTGCCATCCTCTGGGCCGAGACGCGCGGCCAACTTCGCTACCTCACCTCTGACCTCCCTTTGCTCGAGCTTTCGCGGGCCGTGGGGATGGATCTGTCGCCTCCATCACCTGCCGCATCCCAGGCAGCAGCTCATCGATTGACGCTCCTGGAGTAGACACCCCCTCGATCGCATCTCGGGCGGCTGCCATGGCGGCCGCCCACCCTGCCCTGTATGCCTTGGCCGTGTCCGGGTCTTCGCCCGGAGGCCCCATTGGTCCCTTGCCGGTCAGAAGCCAGTGACAGGAGACACCTAGAACCTCGCACACACGTCCGATTAGATCCGCTGAAGGTAACGTATCACCCACCCACCACCGTTGTACGGTTCCATGGGTCAGCCCCAAGCGCCTAGCCATCTCGCTTTGTGACCCTATTCCGCTTTCGTCAATCGCAGCCCTAAGGCGTGACGAAGTTTCGCCTATTGACAAGGTGCGCCAAGTAGCGTAATGTGACAAGGTGCGTAATATGCTCTCACCATATAAGCTAACGCGAGGCAACGATGGCGGAAGTGACGGAAAGAACCAAGCCGACGAGTATCTCCCTCACCCCGTCCGAGTTGGAGGCCATCCGCTTCGTGCAGACCCTCCATGGGGCGAAATACGACGGCATCACCAACGTCCTCCGGGACTACAGCATCGGGGCTTGTGTCCAGGTGCACCAGCGGGCCCTCGAAGCCACAGCGGCCTGAGGCCCCCGAACTATGGCCACCAAGCTCTTTCACGCCCGCCCTCGCCGCCACCCACGGGTGGCCCCGCGTTGGGCCAGTGAGGCCGCGCGCCATCTCGGCTATCAGCCTTCCACGGTCGAGGCGAAGGTCCACGGGCGGGACCCGGTGCACCTCCAGACGGCCCGGATCCTTGAGGCAGCGGTCCGGTTCGGCGACCCGGCGCTAGTCGGCAAGATCCTCGCGCCGATCGAGGCGGCGCGGTGCATCCTCCCAGCCCCCGAATTTTCTCGTGAGCTCGTGCGGGAGGTGCAGATCGCCGATCTCCGGGAGGATGCCGCGGAGTCGGCCTACCTGAACGACCCGACCCCCGAAAACCGCCGTGCCTGGCTCAAGGAACTCCGGGAGCAGCGCGCGAAGACCGACCAACTGATCCGATCACTCGAGGCGGAGGAGGTGGCAGATGCGGGATCGTGAGGACCTCACCGACGACATGGCTGCCAACGAGCGGGACGAGCACTGGCTGGCTCCCGTGGTCCTCGTGGTGAGTGTCGTCGCCCTGACGGTGGGTGCCATCGTGACCCTCTGGACGGTGTTCGGGTGATCGCGTGCGAGGGGTGTCGGTTTTGGTCGCGGGAGGGGCCCTCACCGACACTCAAGCGCTGTCGGCGGAATGCGCCGACCCGGAAGCATGGATCGGCGCTCGGGGAGTGGCCGATGACGCGGGCGGAGGACTGGTGTGGACGACATGAACCCAAGGAGAGCGTGACCGATGAGTGAGAGCACTGTGGTCGTATCGTCGCCGTCTGATTCCACCCAACTCGCCCGTCGTGCCGCGACCGAGGAGCACCTGGCCACCCGGCCTGGCTTCGATGTCGCGACGATGCAGCAGGCTGATTTCGAGCATGGGCTCGTGCGTGTCCGGACGCGGCAGCAGCGGATGCAACGCATCCTCGATGAGGTGATGACCGACAAGGTCCACTACGGGAACCCTAACAACGCCTTCCCTCGCCCCATCCTCCTGAAGGCCGGCGCCGAGGAACTCCGCACCTTCTTCCGGTTCACCCTCCGCCGACTGGACGAGAGCCGCACCGTGACCAAGGAGTACTGCGAGGTCGTGGTCCGGCTGGGGATTTTCGACAGCGTGGGTCGGCTGATCGCGGAGCGGTCGGGTGCCTGCAACACGATGGAGAAGCGATTCGAGAAGCGGAAGGGTGGCGGGTACACCTACCTCGACGCCCGAGAAAAACTCCACGATTGCCTCACGATGGCGGAGAAGCGTGCTGGCACCCTGCTGACCTGCGAGGCCACGGGGGCCAGCGCCTTCTTCGCGAACCGCGAGGGGATGGATGAGGCGCTGGAGTCGGCGGAGGGGGAGGTCTCGCCCGTCTGGACGGACGAAGAGAGGAAGCGGGTGTATGCGGCAGCCCGCGAGGCGGGGATCGCGACCAAGATCGATATGCGGAATTTCGTGCGCGACACCCTGGGCCGTGATCGGGTGGAGACGGGTGACGATGTGGACCAGCTGCTGGATGCGCTCACGGTCATCCGGGAGCAGTCCACCGCAGGGCACGCGCCGTGATCCGGGTGCTCCTCTTCCTTGCGTCCGGCATCGCCACCGGGCTCCTGGCCGCACTCGGCCACCGCTGGATGCGTCGGCGTCGGCTCGCGCGGCAGGGGTACCGATACCCTACGTCGCGGGAGGTCCTCCGGGGCGCGACAGCTGAGGGCCATGAGTATCCCACCGCCGATGTCCCCTACGGGATCTGCACCACGCCGGCCATCCACGGCCGACCGGACGCGGTGATCGAGCAGCTGCTCGATCAGGTCCTCCAGCCTCGGCGGAGCGAGCGGTGAGACACCGGATCCGGGTCCTCCGCTGTCGGAGCACCGAGCACACCCTGCGTGATCTCCGCATGCACGCCCGCCAGCCCGAGAGTCCGGAGTACGACTCCGCGACCACGATCCTCCGCTGGTATCACGAGTACCGGGAGGCGCACTACACCCGTGACGTGGCGCTCGATCGCGCGACGGCGCGGTGGCAAGGCCAGCCATGACCAGAGTCGCCGACGCGCTCAAGCTCCCACCAGACCAGCGGCCGGTTGGGCTCAGGGACGGGTTGCCGTTCGCCCCCAATGGGCTGGCCGAGGCCGCCGAGCATCTCCGCAAGGCGTTTCAGGGCGACGCGGTCGCCGTCGCGCGGAGGTGGGCGGCGGAAGCCGACCTCCGGTGGGGGCTCGTGGCAGACATCCTCGAGCGGAGCGAAGCGGAGGCGGGTGCTGGCCCCGCGGCCTCCCCGGCCGAAGCCAGCCGTTAGGAGCGCCCTCGGTCGGGCCAACTGGCCGGGGGTGTGCATAGAGCGGGGCGTGACGTCCCGAGACGGATAATCATCTCAAGGAGGTCGCAGTGGCTATAGGGAGCCTAGTCGAGCTGTCGCTCGAGACCGTCGCGGGGGGGGCAGCACTGGAGCTCTTCGACCGCGAGCTCTACGAAGTCCTCCAGAATATCCAGGACCCCAACACCGATCCCGAGGCGGTGCGATCGGTCAAGGTCGAGGTGCTGATCAAGCCGACGAAGGATCGTGAGAGCGCGGCCGTCGCCCTCAAGGTGACCAGCAAGGCCGCACCGACGAAAGCAATCTCCGATCTCGTCTACATGGGCCGCCGCGACGGTCGTCTGGTGGCGGTGACCCGTGACCCCCGGCAGGGCGACATGTTCGGCGGCACTCCAGATGTCCTCCCCCTCAGACCAAAGGAAGCCACACCATGACGATGGATAGCAGCGCGATCAGCACGATCGCCAGTCTCGCCGAGAAGGCCGCTGGTCAGACGGTGGAGATCGATGGCGTCACCTATAGCCCCGTCACCCTCACGGACCCGCGGAAGCCCGAGCCCGAGGCCACGCCACTCGTCTGTTCCCGGCTGAGCAGTCTCGTAAAATACATCGAGGAGATTGCGGACGTCGATGGAGAGTCGATTGCCGGGGTGCATGTCAAAAACGCGCACCTCGTCGAGGTCTTCGGCCGGTCGTACGGTCGGTTCAAGCAGCGCGACTGTCTGGCCAGGGCACAGATGCCCCAGCGGATGAACGCGACCGAGTTTGGGTTTGAGGAGTGGCTGGACCTGGACTCGATGATTATCGCATTGCAGGCCCTGTTCGAGAACGCCTGGGATCGCGCCAAGGTCCTCAAGCTCTTGGGCACTGTCAAGGACGAGGCGGTCCGGACCCAGAGCGACGACGGTGTGACGCAGACCGTCACCGCGAGGTCGGGGATTGCCGTCGTCGAGGAGGCCACCGTCCCGAACCCTGTGACCCTCGCGCCGCGCCGCACCTTTGATGAGATAGCGCAACCGGAGAGCCCGTTCATTCTCAGGATGAAGAAGGGGTTGCAGGTAGCCTTGTTCGAAGCGGACGGAGGCAGATGGGAATCAGAGGCGGTTGCGTCTATCGCGTCACATCTGCTGCCCCAGATTTCCGATTCGATTCCGATTCTCTGGTAAGGCCGTCGCCATGTCCCGCCGCTCGATGCGTATCCCGGCCGACGATCGTCTGGCCCCTCCCTCACGGGAGGACCAGTTGGCCGGGGTACCGCTGTTCGATCCCGCCGCCTGGCCGGAGCGGCCCCAGGTCACCCCAGCCGAGCATCGACGGCTCCCACTCGGGGACAGCCTGGAGGAGCGATACGGACGGTGGCGCACCACGGAGCACGGGCAGGCGGTGTACCATCAGATTCGGGCGATCGCGTTGGGGCGGTACCGGTCCGGCGCGGCGGTGGTCCGCGTCAAGGCCATCGTGGAGGATGAACTGCGGAAACGGAAGGTAAGTGTGAACAACTCGTATCTCTCCCCGATCGCCCGGGAACTCTGCGACGAGTACCCGGAGCTCCTGAGTGTGATCGAGCTGCGGGAGCGACCGGGGAACCATGGGGAGGTGGCGTGACGGACGACCCCCGCACCCTGGAGCAGGTGCTCGCCGACTACCGGGAGGAGGCCGCGGTCCTGAGAGTACACGGGCACCGCGCCCAGGCCGAGAGCATGGATCGGATGGCGGATGACATCGCGACCGTGATGGTGGACTACCTCACCTGGCTATCAGAGGACGACGCGATGAGCCGGAGTGGACGGGGCAAGGACTACCTCCGGGCCCGGTTCGGCGGCTGGCTCGGGAACGGGATGGCCGAGTTCCGGGGTCGGGTGCGCTACTTCCGGGCTTGTGTCATTCCCGTGCGAGTGAATCTCGATCTCGCGCGGGGTGATGCCCGCCGATTGGCCCGGGCCTCATGAGCCCCCGGAAGAAGCTCGGCAAGGGGTACTACGGGAAGCGGGGGAAGGGGGTCTCGATCTGGATCGAGGGCCACCTGATCCGGGCCCAGTGGCGGCACGGCGCTGCGCGGAAGAAGCAGAGCTGGCCCAACACGAAGGAGAACCGGGCGTATGTGAAGACCTGGGCGGAGACGTTCGCGGCGGAGCGACTGCGCCCGCGTGCGGCGATCCACCCGATCACGACCCGCGAGCTCTGGGCCTCGTATGTCGAGGCAGAGTTCGGGACCCTCCGGCCTCGGAGCCAGTCCCTCTATACCGAGTATTGGCGCCGCTGGGTGGTGTTCGTGACCCCGCAGAGCATTGCCGAGGATCTGGGCGTTCTGACGGTGGGCGAATTCCGGGCGGACCTCGATCGACGCGGGCTCGCGATCAACACGATGCGGAAGGCCGTCGAGGTGGTCAAGGTGGTCTATGCCTGGGGCAAGCGGAGCAAGCTGCTGAACGAAAACGAGGTGAGGGACTACGTCTTCAAGGTGCCCAAGGATCGGCGCCCGGTGCAGGTCCCCGAGTTTCGCAACGAGGAGTTCGTGGCTATCCTGGAGCAGTTGCCCTTGGAGGGGACCACCACCTGGCGGGCGGGCGCCGCGATCGCGCTCTGCGGCTACCAGGGCGCCCGCGCGAACGCGGTACTCCACCTCCGGTGGGAGGACGTGGACCTCACGGCCCGTACGATGACCTGGCGAGCCGCCTGGGACAAGATGGGCATTGAGCGGGTCCAGCCCCTCCGGGCCCCCACCATCGCCGTGCTAGAGGCGATCCGGGAGCGGTCGACCGAGGCGGGGAGCACAGGCTGGGTCTTTCCCTCGGCTACGAGGAAGAGTCGCCACGAGACCTATACGGTCCAGTCTCTGGTCGAGGCGCTCCATCGGGCGGAACGCGCCGCAGGCATCACCCCGATTCCCGGACGCGGTGTCCATGGATTCCGCCGGATGCTGTTCAACAATGTGCTGGCGGTCGAGGGGGACATCTCCTCGGCGATGTCGGCGATCGGGGACCGCGACATGCGGGTCGCGAGCGGCTACCGCCGTGACCGCGACGACCAGCTACGGGAGCAGTTCGATCGCATGGATGGGCGGGGAGAGACAGCAGGAGCACCGAAGGAGCACCCGGTCGAGACGAAGGGAAATATGCCCACCGGGAAGGTGCGATGAGACAACGAGTTACCGAGTGCGCCGCGAAGGAATCGAACCTTCAACCTAGTGATTAAGAGTCACTTGCTCTGCCAATTGAGCTAGCGGCGCCGAGACTGGCGATAGCCCCAAGGGGAATCGAACCCCTATTACCACCTTGAAAGAGTGGTGTCCTAACCGTTAGACGATGGGGCCGCTTCGTTCCCCGATAGCGCTAACGGGATTCGAACCCGTGTTCCAGCCTTGAGAGGGCTGTGTCCTAGTCCCCTAGACGATAGCGCCGTCGTTGCGGAGTCACGCTCCGCCCCTCCAACAGGCCCGGCAGGAATCGAACCTGCAACCCCCGGTTTTGGAGACCGGTGCTCTACCAATTGAGCTACGGACCTCTGATGTGCTCGCCTCCACATGGAGGGTGGCTGACGGGACTTGAACCCGCAACCTCCGGAGCCACAGTCCGGCGCTCTAACCAATTGAGCTACAACCACCACGGTCTCACGCTTCCGCAGCCTGAAGCCGGGGTAAGGTAGACCGCCCTCCAAAGTGGGTCAACCCCGCACCAACACCGGTTTTTCCGCCCTGGAACCCCTCCAATCCACCCATCAACCACGATTTGTCTACTCCAAGATAGTATCGCGTTCTGCCCGAATCCCCTGCCGCTCAAGCGGTAAACCACGAACGGGAGGATCAATCGTAACCTGTGTGATCTCATAGTGTTACAAGACAATTCGACACCAGAGCCATATTGTGGCATCTCCCTCGCTTTGAGGACGTCATAATCCACTTTCCCTCTGGAGGAGCGGGTATGTCGGGTCGTTCAACACATGGCGCCGCAGTGCTTGGAGCGCTTCTCGGCGCTCTGGTACTCTCTGGGTGCCAAAGTGAGATGGCTACTGGACCGCGGATCATTAGTTTGATTTTCGTCTCCGGCGCCGGCCAGGTCGATACCATCGGATTGACGCTAGGCCAACCCTATGTCGTTCGAGCCCAGGACCAAGCTGGTGCCCCGATCGTTGGGGTCACGGTCAACTGGACCGTAACGAACGGCGATGGCGTTGTAACTCCCAGCCAGTCGACAACCGGTTCGGATGGAACCGCCAGCACGATCTACCGCCTCGGTGAGGTTGTGGGTGACCAGTCGGTCTCCGCCACGGTCAACGGCGTGGCACCGATCTCATTCACTTCGACCGGTCTGGCACGCGCGGCACCGGATGATTCGACGACCACACCACCCCCCCCCGCACCCTTGGTTGTTCAGTTCGCGACGATTGAGGCCGGGGAGCGGCATACCTGTGCGCTGTCGACCGACGACGTGAACTTCTGTTGGGGCTACAACGGGGACGGTCAACTCGGGATCGGAGAAGATCCCAAGGGCAGCGGACCGGTCTTCGCCTTCCCTCAGCCGGTGATGGCTGTCGGCAACCTGACCTTCCGCCAAGCAATCGGATCCCGCTTCCACACCTGCGCCCTCACGCTTTCGGGAATCGGGTACTGTTGGGGCACCAACCTCGATGGACGGCTCGGCACCAACAACGTGGTACCGAAAACGATCCCAAGCCAAGTGGTAACGTCCACATCCTTCCGCGACATCAGTCCCGGTCGGGTGCATACCTGCGGCCTTTCCTTAGCAAACCGTGTCTTCTGTTGGGGCTACACTCGCGACGGGGCTATCGGTATCGGGCCGCCAGTGGTGGACTCCATCTTGTTCCCGCTAGAGGTGTCGGGTGCCCAGATGTATCAATCGCTCTCGGCTGGACGACTGCACACCTGTGCCGTCACTACCGCGGGAGCAGGATTCTGCTGGGGTGACAATCAGAGCGGTCAGTTGGGTGACGGAACCACAACCCAAGCGTTTGTCCCAGTCGCTGTCACCGGGGCCCTCGTCCTGTCCTCGGTCTCCTCCGGGGGAGCCCACACCTGTGGGCTTACGACTGGTGGAGCGGCCTTCTGTTGGGGAAGCAACGCACAGGGACAACTCGGCGACGGGACCAACGTCTCAAGCTCGATACCAGTATCGGTTGGTGGAGGATTGCTGTTCACCTCACTCTCGGCGGGCCTCAACCACACCTGCGGCGTCGCTGCAGGCAACCAGGTCTTCTGTTGGGGTGACAACAGCTCCGGTCAACTTGGCACCGGGACCCTCAGTGCCGCTACGACCCCGACGCCACTCGGTGGGGGCGTCTCAATGCGCACCGTCAGTGCGGCAGCCACCAACTCCTGTGGTATGGGCACCGACGGGTTCGCCTACTGTTGGGGTGACAACAAGTACGGCCAATTGGGCGATGGGAGTCAGGTGAACCATCTCCTCCCTACTCGGGTCGCTCTCCAACCCTAAACGACCACAATTGCACAACGGGGCTCGGACCAATCGGTTCGGGCCCCGTTGTCATTCTGCCCCTTTGTGCAGGTTGTGGGGCCCTCCGCATCTCCCGGTCAGACCACTCACGGAGGAATCGATGCAGCGGAGCGCGCTTGCAACCGTCATCCTAGCCACCTGTCTCTCCAGCACCCTCGTGGCGCAAGGATGGATCGAGCCGATCCACAATACCCGTCACCAGTCAGCGGTCATCCGGGTAAGTACCGCGGTCAGGGCAACCATCGAAGGCCCTATCGTTCGATTTGAGGTCACCGAAAGGTATCAAAACAGAGGAGCCGGTCTGGCCGAGGGGAACTACCTCTTTCCGATACCGGGGGAGGCGGTTTTCACCGACTTCTCTCTCTTCCAAGGCGAGCAGGAACTCAAGGGCGAGATGTTGCCAGCCCAGGAGGCTCAATCGATCTACGAGGAAATCGTGAGACGGAAGCGGGATCCCGCCCTTCTTTCGCTCGCCGGACATGGCCTTATTCGGGCCCGGGTGTTCCCCATCGCCGCGGGCGAGACCCGGACCGTCATCCTGCACTTCACTCAGGTCTTGCGACGGGAGGGAGATGCATTGCGGCTTCGCTACGCCTTCGGTCGGCGAGGTCCGACGACGGTTCCCGTCAACTGGACCGTTCTCATCCCGGATGAAACGGGGTTCGGGAAGCCCTTCT
>JAJCZW010000089.1 GCA_029262155.1 Gemmatimonadota bacterium | reverse complement strand
AGGCGTTCCTAATGGAAGAAATTAAGCGCACCCTCGACTCCCCGGCGGCCGAGACGGCCTAGAGGCGCCTGTGCGGAAACGAATCAGCTCCCATCGACCGGCCCAGGTGGCGGAGGTCGTCCGCCAAGTGGTGGCGGGAATGCTCACCCACGAGGTGCGCGACCCCAGGATAGGGATGGTGACCATTACCGGTGTCGTGGTCACCGCGGACCTCGGATATGCGAGCATCTCCGTCCAGGTCAGTGGAGAGCAAGAAGAGCGGGCCCGGGCACTGGAGGGACTCCAAAGTGCGGCGGGGTTTCTGCGGAAACGGGTGAGTCGCGCCTTGGCAACCCGCATCGTCCCTGACCTGCGTTTTCAGCTTGATGAAGGTGAAGCCCATCGGGCACGAATCGAGGCGGTTCTCTCCGACCTTCGGCAGGAGGGTGACCTCTGATCGGGGCGCTGCTGGTCGATAAGCCGGTCGGTCCAACGTCCCACGATGTGGTGGGCCGCGTGCGCCGCCTCTGGCACACGAAGGCTGTCGGCCACACCGGCACGCTCGATCCATTCGCGAGCGGTCTCTTGGTTCTTCTGCTCGGCCCCGCGACTCGGCTTGCACGATTCGTGTCGGGGCAGGCAAAGACCTATCAGGCCGGGATGCGACTCGGTGAACAAACAGACAGTGATGATCGAACGGGCACCGTCGTAGCCCGGTGGGATGGACAGGAATGGCCTGATCAGGCACAGGTGGAAGAGGCGATGGCTCAGTGGCGTGGCAAAATCAGTCAGGTCCCACCGGCCTACTCTGCGAAGCGAGTCAAGGGAGAGCGAAGCTACCGCCTCGCCCGAGAAGGCCGGGCGGTCCCACTGATGCCGGCCGAGGTCGAAGTCCATTCGCTCACCCTTGAGACGTATGCTCCCCCCGATGTCGGATTCCGTTGCACGGTTTCGAGCGGGACATATATCCGCGCGTTGGCGCGAGATATTGGAGTCGCGCTGCAGACCGGGGCGCATCTCAGTCATCTCAGGCGAACCGAGGTCGGGCATCTTTCGGTCACCGATGCTGTGCCGTTCGATGCCCTGAGGGAGGAGACGGCAACGCGACATCCCATCGATGTTCTTGACGGGTATCCCCGGATGGAACTCACCGAGGGGGAGATGGAGGAGGTGGCTCACGGTCGGCCGCTCAAGCACCACGGCGAGCATGACGAAGGCACCTGGGCAGTGCTGGCACGTGGAGGTGCCGTTATTGCGATGGCCCTGTATGGGCCTGAGGCCACTCTCCAGCCGAAGGTTGTTTTGACTGGGGCCGTGTTGTAGGCGATGCCAGCGCGAATGGTTCCAGAGGGATCGGTGGTCACGGTAGGATCGTTTGATGGCGTGCATCTTGGGCACCAGGCGGTGCTCCGCGAGATCGCGCACCGGGCCAGGGCCTTGTCTCGCCGCTCAGTGCTGGTCACCTTCGATCCGCACCCGCTGGAGGTTGTCAATCCGGCGGCCGCTCCGCAGCTCTTGACGCCAGCAGCGGAACGACTCGAGGCGTTGGCGGAGACCGGACTGGACATTGCCGTGGTGTTGAGATTTGATGCACACCTCGCCCGACTTGAACCCGAGCAGTTTGTCAACGACATCCTGCTGGCACGGTACCAGATGCGTGAGCTCGTGATTGGTGCCGATCACGGCTTCGGACGAGGGCGAGCTGGCGATGTTGCCTTGTTGCGAAGGTTGGGAGCGTCCCGTGGATTTGATGTCGATGTGGTTGCCCCGGTGCCGGTCCCCGGTGAGTTGGGCGGCGGGGGAGGGGGACATGTCTCGAGTACGCAGATTCGACGGGCGGTGCTCGGAGGCGACTTGGATCGTGCAAACCAAATGCTGGGTCGCCCGTACCGAATTTCCGGGCAGGTTGGGCAGGGTGCCGGTCGCGGGCGTGCGCTTGGCGTGCCAACACTGAATCTGGCCGACGTCTCCCCCCGCAAGTTGCTCCCACCGGACGGTGTGTACGCGGTCCGCGTGGAGGGACGGTGGGGTCGGTCGGGTGGGATGATGAATCAGGGAAGTCGCCCCACCTTTGGGGAGACCAAACGAACGATCGAGGCGCACCTGTTTGACTTTGAGGGTAACGTCTATGGAGAATGGGTGCGTATTGAATGGGTCCGCGCGCTACGGCCGACTCGCCAATTCGCATCGACCGAGGAGCTCCGTCGGCAACTGACCGATGACCGTGAGCAGGCGATCGCTGCTTTAGCGATGCCAACTCCAGTGTTTCACGCCTGATACGCAGGAAGACGAGGTACGATGTTATCCACTATTCGGAATCGGCTGATCGTGATTGGGCTACTGGTGCTCACGTCGATTTTCTATCTCTTCCCCCGCACCATCACCAACCGTGAACGGGGACCTGACGGCGTCATGCGTGACGTGGCGGTGACGCGGGTTCCGCTGAAACGCGGTCTCGATCTCCAAGGGGGCATGCACCTGGGGCTCGAACTCGACCAATCCACGAAGGTCTCGGATGATGTCTCGCGGGACATCGACTTGGCGATCACGGTGCTGCGGAAGCGAGTGGACGAGTTTGGAGTGACCGAGCCGCTCATCCAAAAGGTCGGGAGCGATCGCATTGTGGTCGAACTCGCCGGGATCAGTGATCCGGCTCGCGCCAAGGCGATCGTGCAGAAGAGCGCGTTTCTTGAGTTCCGCATTACCGACAAGACGGCCGGCCTCGAGAAAGCCTTACCCGCTATGGACCGCGTGCTCCGCGGGCTCGGCGTCCAGGGAGGGGAAACGACGAGCGACGCTCCGTCTGCGGCGAGTGCGGTACAACAACTGCTCGGTGGAGATTCGTCGGCCACCACGGACTCGACGTTGGCCGCGGCCGAAACCGGCCCGGCCGTTCTCTCCGGCCTGATTCAATTGGCGGGAAACGGAACGCCGGGCGAGTACATGGTCCCCGAGGCGACGTTCCCTCGGGTGGATAGCATGCTCAACGTCCCCGAGGTCAAACGGCTTATGCCTCGTGGCGTCGAGCTCCTGTGGGCGAATCAGCCGATCGCCGTGGGCGTCGACAGCTATCGGTTCCTCTATGCAGTGGAGGATCGGGCCATTATTGATGGTGGCAGCCTGACGGATGCCCGGGCCCAACTCGATCCCCTGACCAACGGCCCGATCGTGATCTTTACGCTCGACCGTTCCGGTGGGCGACGGTTCGGGGTGGAGACGTCGCGACACATCAACGATTTCATGGCGATCGTCCTCGACGGCCGCGTCCAGGGCCGGCCACCGGTGATTCAGGGGCGCATCGATCGGAATGGACAGATAACACTAGGCAATCGCTCGCTCCAAGAGGCCCAAGACCTTGCCCTGACACTCAAGGCGGGGGCGCTCCCGATTCCGCTCCAAATCGTGGAAGAACGCCAAGTCGGGCCGAGCCTCGGACAAGACTCGATTCGGGCAGGGATCACCGCTGGCATCGCCGGGACGATTATCGTGGTGCTCGTGATGCTGGTCTACTACCGACGAAGTGGGGGACTCGCCGTACTGGCGCTCGGGTTCTACCTGCTCTTTACCCTCGGTGCCTTGAGCATGCTGGGGGCGACGCTGACACTTCCAGGCCTAGCAGGTCTGGTGCTGTCCGTGGGAATCGCGGTTGATGCCAACGTCCTGATCTTCGAACGCATCCGCGAAGAACTCTTGCGTGGGAAGAGTGTCCCACTCTCGGTTGAGGAAGGGTTCAAGCATGCGATGACGGCGATTGTCGACTCCAACGTCTCCACCGTTCTCACCGCGCTCTTCCTCTTCCAGTTTGGGACTGGACCGGTGAAGGGCTTCGCCGTTACCCTCATCGTCGGCATCATTGCTTCACTGATCACGGCAGTCTTCGTTACCCGGACGTTCTTCCAGATTTGGCTACAGCGCCGCCCAGCCCTGAATACCCTGAGTATTTGACCATGCTGAGACTTTTTGCAAACGCAGATTACGATTTCATAAGCTATCGGAAGATTGCCTACGCCGTCACCGGTGTCGTCCTGGCGATCGGCCTGCTCTTTCTCCTGGTGGGCGGACTGAACTACAGTATTGAGTTCACCGGGGGCACGTTGATCCAGGTCCAGGCACAAGAGGCAGTGGATGTCGCCCAGCTCCGGTCCGGCCTGGAGACCGAAGGGATCCGGGGCGCGGAGATTCAGTCATTCGGGGCGGGGACAAACGAGTTTGTCGTCCGGGCGCGGACGGCCAAAGAAGGTTCTGACGCCGACAATACGCAGGAGACTTCCCTGGCGGTTCAGACGGCGCTCGACAACGCGCTCGGTGCCGGGGCCTATACTGTTCTGCGGACCGAAGCGGTCGGGCCCAAGGTCGGGGGGGAACTTCGGCAGAAGGCCTTCTTGGCAATCTTCCTCTCCTTCTTCGTCGTGCTCGCCTACCTGGCCTATCGGTTCGAATGGCGCTTTGGTCTTGCGGCCGTCGGGGCCACCGCCCATGACATCCTGGCAACCATCGCCTTTATCTCCATTATGAAAATCGAAGTCAGCCTCGTCGTGGTCGGCGCGGTCCTTTCCATGGTGGGATACTCGCTCAATGACACGATCATCATCTTCGACCGGGTCCGAGAGAATCTGCGGAAGGCTCGGCGGGGCGAGATGGTACAGGTACTCAATAGATCGATCAACGAAACACTACCCAGAAGCATTCTGACCCACGGAACGACCATTGCGACCCTGCTGGCGCTGGCGATTTTTGGTGGA
>JAJCZW010000088.1 GCA_029262155.1 Gemmatimonadota bacterium | reverse complement strand
GCCATGAGCCGGGAATGGTCTTGGCGATGAGGCCCACGATGTGGCCGTCCGACTTATGCGGCGCGTCGACGTTCATCTCGTCATACGGGATCATGTTCGGTCCGAACACCATCGTCTGGACGAAGAATCGGCCGCCCGGGGGGAGTACGCCCGCAATATTCTCGAAGAACTTGCCGTAGATCGCGTCCTGCTGGCCGGCCCTATACTCCTCCACCGAACAGAAGTGTTCGAACGCACCGAGGCTTGCGGCGCTGTCGAAGGGACCAAAGGTGTCGCGGGTGATGGTGCGGCAATCCTTGATGTGGACGTCGAGCCCGTTCCGCCGACAGGCCGCCGCCTGCTTCTGCGACAGGGTGACCCCGGTGGTTTCGACACCTTGCGCGTTAAGGTAGGTCATCAGCGGACCCCACCCGCACCCGATATCCAAGACCCGGTCATCTGGCTTGGCGTTAATGCTCTCGGCGACGTACTCGTGCTTCCGACGTTGGGCTTCTTCCAGGCTCATGGAGAAGTCCCCGTCGTACTTGGCGCCGCTGAAGTCGGCGGTTTCGCCGATGCTCAGGCGGAAGATTTTGTCGATCAGCGAATAGGTGAAGTCGAGATCTTGATTGGTAGCCATGGGGGACTAAGGTAGCGTTGCTCGGCTCCGATCTCCAGCGGCCCGACATGCACGCCCGGGAGCTTCTTCTTTCCGATCGACTGCAGTACCCTAGGGTATGTCGATGCCGTCTGGAGATATGTCAGTGAGACGACGGAGTGTGTCAACCAGTCGCCGATGGGGGCTGGCCCCTTTGACTCTTCTCCTGCTCGGAGTGGGGACCGATCTCTGGGCCCAAGACCTGATCGGCCCCCGACTGTTGCTGCCGGGTGACGAGTACACCCGGGATGAGATTCCAGCCGCCGCCGCCGGTCGCTGGCTTGCCCTGATCGACACCGATGGGTCCAGCAGGCTCGCAGACGTGATCGTCCGTGTGGTGGCGGTGCACGACGCATGCATCGATTCGACGCCCGATGAGCGGAGTGGCCGCATCGTTACAGTGCCAGGCACGACCGGAGTCCTCTTCCTGGTCCGCGGTGTTCCGGGACTCACGGTAGGCCCGGTGCCCACGGCGACACTGTCCCAAACCGTAGGTCAACTCACCGATACGGTGGGAATCAACTGGACCGGAGGTCGAAGCCGTGTGCTGGGCGAGTCAGTGGGCGACGGATTTCGGGTGCTGCTGACGACCGGGGCGAAGGCAGAAGAGCTGTATCGTACCGAGTGGACTGACGACGGGAGTTGGGCGCTCCGATGGGCGGGCGATGTGAACGGTGATGGCCGGCTCGATCTCCTGCTCGACGCCACCCACAAATATAGCGTTGCGACCCAGCGGCTGTTCCTGTCTTCGGCAGCGGGACTCACCGAGGTCGCATCCTTCACCCAAACGTCGTGTTGATTTAAGGGACCCCTCCGCCAGGACCTCCCTTCCGAGCAAGAGCCCCTAGAGCATGACGCGCGGTCGTGCCGAGCCGCGATGGAGTCGAGGCGGAGCGATAGAGCCGCTGGGACAGGGGCCCGGGTGGAGCATTCACCACTCTCGCGTTCGCAGGCTCAAGCCTGCGCTCTGCGCCTGTCGGCGGCGCGTCCTGAAGGACGCCTGTTTCGACCTTGCCGAGGGACGTACGCGGAGCGGGCGGAGGCACCACTCTAGCGTTCGCAGGCTGAAGCCTGCGCTCGGCGCCTGTCGGCGACGCGTCCTGAAGGACGCCTCCCGTAGCCTTGCCGGTTAGGGCAGTACGCGGAGCATGCTGTCTGAAGGTCTTGGTCGACCAGCGAATGGTTGCCATCGAGATCGTGATCAGTAGGCACGGGGAAGATGATTGCTTGAATGTGGGTGACCCCCCCCCGCAGTGATGACGAACGCTCCTTTCGAATAGATGGTGTCTCCTGTACAGTTCAGAGATCGTGAGATTCCGGGGTGACATGTGTTTGTCAGTGAAGTGACGAAAGGGAACAGGGTGACCAGAGCGAGTTTCGTAACGAGTCACGAGCGTAGGCTGCCCCTCCGACGCAAGACTGGGGGTACCGAACGTATCTCGTCCCACGGCGCGTTGCTCCTCAGCCTCGCGGGTGGCGCACTGGGAGTGGCCCAACTGTCCCCGAAAGCGTTGGATGCTCAAGTGCGCGATAGTGCGGGCGTTCGAATCGTTGAGGTACAGACGAGTACAGCACCGGCACCGTTCACCATCGCACGCAGACCCTCTTACGTGATTGGGGAATCCGGAACCCCTGAAGAGGAGTTCACCTATATTCTCGACGCCCTACGCTTGGACAATGGCATCATTGCAGTGGTGAACCGGGGCACCCATGGCATTCGCTTCTTCGATGCGAAAGGGCGCTACCTCAGGACGTCGGGTCGGCGAGGTAGGGGACCGGGTGAGTATACCAACATCGCGGCGATTGCCCTCCTTCCCGGCGATTCCCTCCTGGTCCAGGATTGGAGCACCTCACGGGTCAGCGTGTTAGACGCTCGCGGCGACTACATACGCTCCTTTCGGCTCGGCCCGGCCCCCCGCCGACCGCGAGCTGCGCTGGTCGGTCAGTTCACTGACGGCACCCTCCTCGGGGCCGGGTCGGATTATATGACTGATCGAGAACCACCTCCTGGGCCCTTCACCCTCACCCAGACGCTGTTCACCTTTTCATCGACGGGTGAGCCCATCGGTGAACTCAATCAGATGTTGGAACGGCAGTATCTGTTTGTAGCAGGACCCGGCGGAAACTCTCGATACATTCTGCCGTTTGGTCTGATGGGGACGGTCCGGATATCTGGTGATCACTATCTGATTGGTGACGGCCGCACGTTCCAGATCGAGGAATGGGATCGCTCCGGAAAGCTGGTTCAGGTGTTACGAGCATCGGTTCCTCGGCATCGCATCACCGACGCTGACAGGGAGTTAGAGAAGACCAGGATCATGGCCTTCTATGAGATGGAGACGGCCCCAAAGGACTTCCTGAAAAGCGCCCCGCGTGCTCGGTTTCTCCCTGCCTTTGGGCGATTCGAATTGGATGCCTCGGGGCGCCTGTGGGTCGAAGATGCTCCCCGAGCCGATACGGAGGGCTCGCAGTGGTACATCTTCGATACGGATTGGATGTTTCTTGGCGTTATCAGCCTGCCGGCACGATTTGCGTTGCGACACATCTATGACGACGGAGTGCTCGGTATCGCTCGGGATGCCGATGGTGTTGAGTCGGTGGCGTTCTATCCATTCACCAATTGAAGGGGTGGTGGTGGAGTGTGGTACCCTCAGCGGAGGTTGGGGCAACAGGGCAAGGTCGGGACCACGAGTTGGGTGGCGTTCTCACGACCCGAATGTGCGATCGCCACGTTCGGGGCACGTCCAAGACTACAGTAGGATGGTCTATAACGAGCCACATGCAGAAGGGAGTAGCCATGTATAGGACGTCCGTCGGGCGAATCCTCTTGGGGATCGCCTCCGTCTCGGTGGGTGGGTGTGGAACGACGACGGAAACGGTGTGTACGGCCCAGTTTGTTGCCGTCACGGTCGTCGTCTCCTCGCCGACCGGCGAACCTGTGACAGGAGCGAACTTGGTTGTCACGGTGACCCGCACAGGTCAACAACTCACCCCCCAAGGCTTGATTCTGTACACCACCGGGACCTATCCTCTGATCGATGACGGGTCCCGCCAGGCCATTCGGCAGAGCGGGGAAGAGCTGAGAGCGAGGATCAGCAAGGGGGGGACGAGTGTCGAGGCAGTCTTTCGGGTCGATGTGCCAGGTGGGTGTCATGTGCGGAAGATCGCAGGTCCGGACACCGTCGTGCTTCAGTGAGCGGGGGCTTCACGAATGGGGGATATGATGACGACGCGCGGGTTCGCGATCCTGAGTCTCTGTCTGGCAGCCTGCCACCATGCCCCGCCGGCCGAACCGCCGGTGCCGGCACCGAGGCCAGAACCGATCGTCCGTAAGAGGGTCGTGGCCTCTTTTCTGGCCCGGGGGGCAGATGTCTCCGAATTCGTCCCGTTGGTTCCTGCCGTCGATACTGGGGGGCAATGCGGAGTTATCCCTTCGGGAATGTTCAAGGCTGGAGAGTCGGCCCTCTGGTACACGTTCGGCCCTCCCGGTCAGATGACCCGAACTATCGTGGTGCAGTTCGATAGCACCGGCCGTCCGACTAGGTATTCAGATGCGCGTGGTGACTTACGCAGTCCTCCCGAGAGCGATACACCTCTTCCATGTGCGGGGCCACGGACGACGATTTCGCTTAACCTGCTGGAACACACCGGTGCCCTACAGAATGAACGGGCCAACCCACCGGAAGTGGCCCTGCGAGTGATGGGATCCGACCTCGTCGATGCTGCCAACCTGGGGACCCCTTCGGCAATGATCGAACGTATCACAAGGGAGTGTGGTGCTCGGTAGGGATGCCGCATACCCCTGGCCCCAGGTCCGCAGTTCGGACTCAGGACCGGGCACCGGCGACGCCAAACAGGTCAGTCAATTTTATGGAGCAACGCGCAGGAGACATTCTTGAAGGGAGCCTTTATGCGTCGTGTCATGGCTGTACTGGGGATAGGCCTCTGGCCTCTCGTCCTGGGCCCTCCCTCGGTCTCCGCACAGGGGCTGGTGGGTGACAGCGCCGAGGTACGCACGATGGGTTTTGCCACACGGAACGTACGCCCCAATCGGGCGACGGTAACTCTCCGGTTCTCGGTTATCGACTCGACCCCGAGCCAGGCCGGCGCGGCCCTTGCTCTTCGGGCCGATTCCGTACGCCGCGCCCTCATCCCACTCGGCATACCGAGAGACTCGATGGTGACCGGGAGCCGGTGGTCTTGGTGGAACGGCCGCATGGCGATCGTTAATGGGCCGATCCGCTGTCGGCAGACTGCTCCCAACGGTAACTGCTTTCTACGGGCTCCGGATACGCTGTACCGGGCGTCCGAAGCCATTGAGGTCCATATCGCCAACCTGGAAAGCATTGGGGCAGTCATCGATGCCGCACTGGCCCTGGGGATCACCGACCTGTCTCCGATTCAATTCCGCGTCACGGATACTCGGGATGTGGAGCGGGAGGTTCTTCGGGAGGCGACGCTCTCCGCACGAGCCCAGGCCGAGCTTATCGCCACGACGAGCGGGAGCCGATTGGGACGGATTCTTTCGCTGAGTACATCCGGGAATGATCCGGTCCCTTACCGCGGGTTCCGTGAGGCGATTGTCATGGCGTCCGCGAGTACTGTCGGCAATCCCGGTACCCAGATTACCGCCCCAATGATCGCCGTCTCCGCCACCGTGTACGGCCGATGGCGGTTATTGCCCCAGCCGTAGAGACTGTCGCCATTGCCAGAGGGTTCCAGCCTAACTCTCCCCAACCAACCCTTGAAATCGCGGAGTGTGCCGGAGCGGGTCCCAAATCGGGTCCACTCGAAGGAGAGCGGCAGACACCGGCGATGGCGTGGCCAACAGCTCGGAGAGGATGTCGAGGGCCCGATTCTCCTCCCCTGCGATCACCAACGTCTCTGCGACACGTAGCCTGAGCCGACCGGAGTGCATCGCATCCCACTGTGGTGGATACTCCGTGAGAATCCGGTCGGTCTCAAGAAGTGTTTCGTCGTGGAGGCCGAGCGCAGCCGTCGCGAAGGCGAGATTGGCATGTTCCTCGGAGAGTCCACGTACACCCCGTTCTTGCTCGCGGGTGAGCAGTCGTTGCCGGAGAGAGGCGTAGAGTCGGCGGGCGCCGACAAAGTTCCCTTGCCGGGCGGTGAGCCAGGCTACGGCAAGGTCGGTTCTCCCGGCGTCGCCGATATCTTCGCGCGGGCTCTCGAAATGGCCTGCGGGGAGGGTACGGGTCGGGACCTGGTCGGCCAAAACACGGGTCAGGAGAGGGGAGCTGAGAATAAGGGTTTCAAGCGGTACTGAGGTTCGCAGGGCGCCGACCTGCAGGATGTGGAACGCGGTTGGAGTCCCGTCACCACTCCGAAGCGCCAACTCAGCGAGGTCGAGATACAACTCCGTCCGGGTGGGTGACACCGACAGGGCCACTCGGAGGTGTCGCTTGGCGCTGTCGAAGTCCCTGAGCCACGCGTAGGTCTGCCCCAACGACCGTTGAATCTCCAAGGAATGTGGATCGGCCTTGGCCGCTCGCCTCAAGTAATGTGCTGCATCCGACCACTGGCCCTGACGCCGGAGGACCCAGCCGATCATGCTAAGGACCTCTGCGTTGTCGCGGCTAATCGTCTCGGCTTGTCGAAGGGCCACGAGGGCGGCGTCATAGTCCCTCGACCCGTAGTATCTGGCCAATCCGAGCGCGAGCCACGGCTCCGCCCGTTCGGGAGCCAGCGTGATGGCGCGCTGCGCCGCGATCTCGGCGCGACCCCTCATCGAGAGATCGGCATAGTACCAGGTGAGTGTTGCCGCTGCTATGGCGAGTCGTGAATACCCCAGGGCAAATGTAGAATCCCGCTCGACAGCCTGCTCCAGGAGGCTGATCGCGTCTCGGTAATCGGCCTCTCGCATATTCCGAGTGAGGGTCGAGGCTTGGAGATAAAGAGACCAGGCCTTCGGGTCCGAGGTCGTTTGGGGGGCAAGAGGGTCGTCGGCCGAAACGACCAGGTTGGAGATTTCCGTCGTCCGAGCGGGGTGGGCCGCCGACACGATGACGGCCGCCAACAGGCCGACGGCACCGAGGAGGACGGCGGCCTTGGTGGGGAAGGCACGACGTTGTTCAGTGGCTCGTCGATCCTCCGACATCGATACCGGTCCGATAAACCGATACCCACGCCCGCGAACTGTTTGGATGTAAGAGGGATTCATCGCATTGTCATGAAGAGTGGACCGGATGGTGGCGACCGCTGTATTCAGGCGGTCATCGAATCCGAAGATGATCTCCTCCCCCCAGATCTCGCGGCGCAACTCCTCCCGTGAGATCAAGACGCCAGGCCTGGCCACGAGATAGAGAAGGACCCTCAGAGGCCGCGCCGAAATCTCCACTGGGGCGCCGTGTCTCAGGAGAGACATCTCCGCCGGGCGAAGAAGGAAAGGACCAAATCGCACGCTCGACGCCTGCGAGCCGACTTCAGCGAACATCGGTGCCTCCTGCCAAATAGGCGTTCTCCACCTCAGACACAGGTGAACCCGGAAAGTTTAGCTTCATTTCATAGACTGACGTCCCGAGTTCAACATCTTTGACATCTTCGACTGCCAGGCGGTTGTAATTGACGGCCCCACCACCTTGGAGCGGCACAATGAAATGGTTGGTCCCTCTCGCTTTTCTTGGGCTGCTCACCGGGTGTTCCGGGTCCATGAATGGTCCTCCGCCGGCTCAGGTCGTCCGCGTGGATGTGACCGCCACCGTTCTGGCGGTGGAGTTCGCAGGCGAAACGTCGCAATTCCGTGCCACACCCGTCAATGCTCAAGGTTCTCCGGTTGTTGGAACTACGGTCACTTGGTCGTCCTCCAATCCGGTGGTCGCCACGGTCGATGCCAATGGTTTGGTGACCGCCCAGGGGTTCGGCGCTGCTGAGATCAGAGCAACTGTTGGAGCGGTAACCGGTCGGATCCAGTTCGAAGTGATCGGCGATCGGTTCTTTCTAAATGGCAGCGTCCGGTTGCGCTACGATCTTGACCTACCTGACAATAGTGGTGGACCGTTTCCGGCGGTCGTCTGGGTCCACGGGTCGGGGATGCTCGATCGAAACAGCCAGGCCTTAGCGACGAACCCGCTGGTGCCGGAGGGACTGGCCGCTCTGCGATACGACAAGCGCGGAGTGGGGCAATCCACCGGCTCCTTCTTCAACATCGGGGTTGCCAACTCGGTCTCCGGCCTGGGCACGCTGGCGAGTGACGCGGCGGCCGCCGTCAGGTTTCTCACACGGCTACCCCAGATTGATCGCAGTCGTATCGGCATCATCGGCAATAGCCAGGGTGGGTGGATTGGTCCGATCGCCGCTGCCCAATCAAGTGACGTCTCCTTCATGATGATGTGGTCGGGACCGACAGTCAGCGTGGGGCTCGAAATCTTCTACAGCACTCTCGCCGATGGGACGAATACGCCGCTCGACAATGTGTACGCCCAGTTGCCTGGCTTCAACGGTGCCGCTGGGTACGATCCGTTACCGACACTCCAAAGTCTGACCATTCCGAGCCTGTGGTTGTATGGCGGGATGGACCGCAGCATCCCCACTCGCCTGGACACCCTGAACATGCGCAACTTCCAAGCCATGGGCTTGCCCTACGAATTCATCTGGTATCCGACCGGCAGGCATGACCTCAGAGATGCCAACACAGGGATGATCTTCGATGTGTGGTCTGATCAGGTAGCGTGGATGCGTGCAAAGGGCATTCTCTGAGGCGGTGTGGCCCCGCACGAGGTGGAGCGATGCGAGGAGAGTGGGAAAACCTGGGATGCTCCGCTGCTGAAAACCGGACAGGACCGCTCTATCAGAAGTCCACGATAGAGCAATGGATCCCCGCATCCCGTCCAAGTACCTTAATTGGTTATGCCCCAACCCGGCCCCCTCCCATTCCGACTCCGCGTACCTGGCAGTGACACGGTGGGTATCGATGGCGTCCACTCGGTTTCGTATCGGGTGGAAGGGCTTCTTCATCTAGCCGATCTGATGCTGACGCTCGAATGGACCGGTACCCAGACGACGGACCGAGTGACGTTAGGGCGTGTCGGAACCGATACCGAGGATTTACCCCTGGAGTGGGTGGAGCTTCCGGTGGACTGGATCTTGGAAGCGCGCGTGCGGGGTGGATGGTGGCGGCCGTATCTCGAGTTACGTGCCAGGCAGCTCGACGCGTTTGACGACGTGCCCACCGCCCGGGGACCTACTCTCAAACTCCGGGTTCGCCGGCGGGACCGTGCCCGGGCCCGGGAGATGGCACTGG
>JAJCZW010000087.1 GCA_029262155.1 Gemmatimonadota bacterium | reverse complement strand
ACGCATGCGTCGCCCCCACGGGAGATGGGTTGGAAGAGAGAGTCTACGGCTGAATCCCATCCGGGGAAAGATGGAGTTCGCCGCCCCCACTGCGCCCCCACACCCTTGGGCTCCGGTCCAGCACCTGAGGTCCCACCGAGTGTGGCCTCCCCCTCCAGGGAGCCCCGTGTGGTTGCGAGAGGGTCAGGGCGTCGAACCGATGTTCGAACGACTGGTATGCCCTTGTCGTCGGGAGCTGATTCACTGAATGTGACATCCGACACCGCCCGCGCGTGAGCGAGGAGTGAGTTTTCAGGATGACAGGTTTGCTGGAAGCCGTTCACGACAGTGCGAGGTGGTTTCCTTGGTGAGGCGATGTTGGCTCTCTGCGAGTGGGAGGAGGAGGGGATGACCCGATTCGCTGTTGCATCGGTGGTGGCCTTGGCGTCACAAGTCGGGTTGACTGCGTGTCGAAGTGTGGAACCTGACCTCCCATTGCCGCCTCTCCCGCCGTGCCTGTTCCGACCAGACATCCCTTCGGATTTCCCTCCACCCGATTGTGGTGTGCTGGTAGGCCACCTTGTGGTTGATGGTGAGGTTGCGGCCCGCTATGTCACCATGGTGCTTTGGGCCTCTCAGACCATCTATTCCTCGAACACCGATACGGTGAGCGCAGACGGGATATTCACCTTGGACATCATCCGATTATTCCGCGTTCAGACACCCACGACGCCAGATACAGTCTCGATAGGCGTTCGTGTCTACCGCTCCCCCGAGGCGTTCCGGGTTCACGAATTACCCATCGCAACACCATTGGTGAGGGTCCTGTTTACTCCTCTGGGGATGCTCGCCGACACGACTCGAGCGAACCTGGAGGTACAAATCAAGCCGTAACCGTCGAAGCGGAGGAGTTGCCTTCAACGAAAAGGGGCTTGCGGTGGTTCATGAGCCACTGCCGGTTCGGATTGATCTAGCGGTTGGCTCGCATGGTGATCTATTTTCGGCTATCGGGAATGGCACAGCGTTTGGTGGGCGTGACGCGTATTGTGCGACAGGTGCTACTAGCGGCGGCTTCCTGAAGGAGGGTGGAGCACATCGGTGAACCTGACGCTTTCGCTTCAAGGGATGGCCACCCTGTTGGTGCCCCTCAAGGCGCCATGATGCGCCGGTGCCTGGTCTTCGCAGCGCTGGTCGCAGGCGTCCCCTGGATGTCGGCGGGAGGCCAGCAGGTGACGCTCCGCCTCATCGAGGCGGACTCAGGTGGGCTCGCTGCCGGGGCCATCGTGACCGCACTCCGTGGCGAGGAGACTGTCAGTCGCCACCTGGCGAATCGACTTGGCGTGGCTGTAGTCCAGCTGCCGGCCCCCGGGCTCTATCGCTTCAGGATCGATCGCATCGGGCGGGTGACCTTTATCTCCGATACGTTCACTGTCCGTCGCGGAGGCCGAGTGATTCGCCTGACACTCCCTTCCACCCCTTTCGTTCTCCCCGACGTTATTGCCCACGGCGCTTCTCTCTGTCCGGATGCGCGAGGCGCGCGTGCCGGGGCACTCACGTTGTGGGAGGAGGCCCGTAAGGCGCTCCTGGCCAGTTCCTTGGCACGTGGCCTGGGTGGGTCCTATGAACAACGGCTCTTTACGCGGCAGCTCTCACTTCTGGGGATGGTGCTGAGCAGTTCAGGCTCGACTCGCCACAGTTCGGCGGCTCGCCCCTTCCTTACCCACGACCCCAGCAGCCTGCAGGTCGCAGGGTATGTTCGCCGAAATCCGGATGGTGGGTTTGCCTTCTTTGGTCCGGACGAGGACGTCCTACTTTCGGAATCGTTCCTCACGAGCCATTGCTTTGGTCTGTGGCAGGGCATCGATCCACCGGAGGGTCTGGTTGGTCTGCGCTTTCAGCCGACTGAACGTCGGGGTGTCCCGGATATTACCGGGACGCTCTGGCTGGAAAGAGAGACCAATCGCCTTCGGGAGGTCGAGTTCCGGTATACCGACCTTCCGGAGGGTGTGGATTTCGGTGGGGTCGGCGGGCGGGTCGGCTTCGATCGGCGGGACACTGGCGCCTGGTTCGTAAGCGCCTGGTCAATCCGCACGCCGATCGTGGTGCGGCGGGCGCGAGTCCTCGGCCTGGTGGGCTCCCGGCAATGGGTGATTACAGGGTACCACGAGGAGGGTGGCACAGCGCGCCCGGTCCCCTGACGCCAGGGGTGCAAGGCTGGTGATGATGCCGTTGCAATGGCGTCCAGCGCGACCGGGGCCGGGGACCTTCGGATCGGACGGGCTTTTCCCCGGAAGAGGTGTCCCCGTTCTCGGACGAACAACGGTGATCGGTCGATAAGGACGCTCCCCAACAATCCGCGGTTGTATAAGAGTCTTCTTCGCTGAGGGGTTCCACGGCCTCAGCGGCACCCCCGCCCGAACTAGCAGCCCAAGCCACACCGGTGAGGCGCCATGCACAGTCTTGCACCCCGGGGGGGGTGAACTACCTTGGAAAGAGTATCGTGAGGGGTTAGGCATCCTAACCGGGTGAGGTGGGCGGCGTGAGATACCAATCCGAAGGTCTTCCATTCACAGGACAGATTGACCGGGCTCGGCTGCCACCGTCTCCCCATCCCCCAATGATTGCCTGCAAGAACCGGCACCCTAACCCTGCGGAGGCGCTACAATGATAGACCGGTGTTGTACCCGTACGTTTCCAGTTCTCGTTCACGGGCTGTGCATGCCCGGTGACGACTCCCCGTCTCCAATCAGACGCCTGAACCCACCTCGGGCCCTCCACGGAGCGTACCCTATGCTCGGTGTCGTCCTCCTCTGCCTCGGCGCCTGCAGCCAGCCGCAACTACTTGAGCCAACGGTTGGCGGACGCCCCCCAACCACCGGCCCAGCCTTGGCGCCGGCCATTCCGATGGACACCACCTGTCGCCGGATCAGCTTCACCTACGGGTCCAAGGGGGCCATCACAGTCACCTTCCCCGATCGGGCCGTTTGTACCTCGGGGCTGGTCCTGATCCCGGCCGGTGCGCCGACTCGAACGGGGGGTGGGAGCAAGGACGCCAATATCCCGGTCCGGCTCCTGAATCTGACCGGCAATGCGATCGAGTCACCTGCGACACTGGTGCTGGCGCCGGAGGATCGGGTGATCCTCGCCCCGGTGGGGGGCGATCCGAACAAACTCACCCCCCAGAATCAGGACAGCCTGCGGGGGGCCTCGTGGGTCTGGCTGGTCGGGACGTCGGGCACGGTGGCGGCGGGGGACTCGACCGCGGTGCGGACGTTGGTGGTTCGGTTGGCGTCGCCGATGAAGAGTGCCCAGATGACGTTTGGGGTGGAGGTACAGCAACTGACGACAGGAGGATGGCCCCTGCTTATCAACTCCCTCCCCCTTTGGGATCCAACAAAGACTGTGGCCAGACCCGGAACCAATGTAGTGTATTTCAGGACGAGTGCCTCTCTGATCTTCAATGACGGTGTTTCAGACGCAGCAAAGCAAGCGTTCTTTGCCGCCCAGGGGCTTACAGTGCTCGGTGTTCACCTGCCCGGCGTGTTCCACGTTTCGTTCGAAGATCCGGGACCCTCCCTCGAAGCGTGGGAGGCGAAGCTCCAAGCTCTCAGAGCATCTCCAGAGATCCGGGTGGTCCTTCCGAACTGGGTGTCGGGGGTTGACGCGAAGATCGATGGTCGGTTCCCGACGGATGGGTCCCCCCGACAGGCTTGGTTCTCGGGCAACACGTTTTGGGCGATGCAGGCCATCCGTGCCCCACAAGCGTGGGGCTGTGAGGTTGGAAGATACCCTGGCTCGACCAGCGTTCCTTTGGGACTATTGGAGTTTGTTGCCAACCCACAGCATCCAGAGTTATCACTTTCACAGCCATCCAATTGGACCCCAGAAGAGGACGCCAACTTCCTAGCGGATTCGCCCGTACAAGGCTTGGTGTCGGAGAGAGACAGTCTCTTTGAACACGCCACGAATACAGCTGGAGTACTTTCAGCAAGCGGCGATGATGGGAAGGGGGTGGCGGGTGTGACTTGGCGGTCCAGTCTACAGTTGTACTCCTTGTGGTCCACTAATAGAAGGGTATTGTCAATCCCGCTCTTTCGTCGGGTACTGGAGGAGGTGGAACTCAAAGGTCCAAGAGTACTGAGTATATCCGCCGGATATTGGGGCCAGCAGAACCCGCTCGGTGAGAGATTGGGAGCAATCAGCGTGCTTGAAGCATTTCTTCAGCACACTCTTAATTCACTACCAAACCTCCTCATTGTCGTGGCCACAGGTAATGACGCATTAAGAGTGACATCTACCGCCTATGAGTCTGATCCGAGGGTCAATTTCTTATATGCTGCCCTATTCCGATTGAGGCGCAAGCCCGGGTACGAGAATCGAATTGTTGTTGTCGCCGGGAGTGCTCCGGGTAACCTCCTCTGGACTAGCTCTAACTCATTCAGTGACGTAACCGACATTGCCGCACCTGCCGAAAACGTGATAGTTATGGACACGATTCCCGAAAACGGAACGGTGCCTATCCAATCGAAGGGAGGGACGTCCTTATCAGCCCCGATGGTGGCTGGTGCAGCGGCCCTCCTCCTCTCGATGGACCCCACCCTCACCCCTTTGGATCTCAAGGGCTATCTGCTACGGGGAGCCCAGGTGGCTCGCTTCGACTCCACGACCGGGATGCTGGTCAACCCGCAACTCGTTCCCAACGCAACCTTCTTTCAACTCGACGTCTACGGATCGCTGTCGCTCCTGTCCAAGGAGCGTGCCGGCGCCCCGATTTGCGGGTATCCGGTATCGGTCAACGGTCCCTACGTCATCCTCCAGAAGGACGGGGCCCTACTGCCTCCGACCGACTCGATCAAGATCCCCGGCGCGGCCCAAGCTGCAGGCTATGTCAGCGTTGCACCCGGTGGACGGACACTCTCGGCCTATGCCTCATCCGACTCATCAAATGGTGGGGCCCAGGCGATCATTCACTTCAGCCACACCGGGGTACGGCTGGGGTCAATTCGCGATGCATGGGGAGGCCGACACTATGCCGAGAAGCACATCATCGACCATCGGCAAGTATTGGGCGGGTTTCAGGAGATTACGCTGCGCCAGGCCGGTGGGGCGCAGTTGACACAGACTTTTTTGCAGTTTCCGGATGGGAGCTCAGCCGGCTTCGTCCTCCCCTGGACGATAGATGCCTCACCCGATGGCCGATTCGTGGCGTTTCCGGCGGGAAATGCGGCTGGCAGTGGTACGTACGTGCAACGGTTTTCGGATAATTCTACCGTTCGGGTAGGTGAGATAGGGAACCCCCGATGGAGCAAGGACGGGACGAAGCTTGTTGTGTTCAGATCGGACTCCGCGGATGTCAGTTTCGACTTTTGGATCTATAGCGTCGACTCGACCGCAGGAGGGGGCTTCACCATGCAAAACCATTTTGGCCCCGTCCTGAGCGGTGGAAGAGCGATGCTGCCTTACTCGACCTTTTCGGGCGGCGACGCCGTATTCTATACAACCGAGCTTGGCCCGACGACCGGTGAGTTTTTTATTGCGGTCCGTCCGGCTACGGCGCTCGATGTCAAAGCGAGCGAGGCGATGCTTGGCTTCCGCGACCAGTTCCATATCGGGAATCTTAAGGCGGGCACTCAATAGGATTGCGGCTGTGCCCTGGTGGAGGCGACGCAGGGGGGGCGGCGCAGGCGTCGCCCCCACCCCGCCACATGGTTGTCTGCCGGCTCCAAGTCGACAGCAAAGGTACGCTCCAG
>JAJCZW010000086.1 GCA_029262155.1 Gemmatimonadota bacterium | reverse complement strand
CTCAACCGGTCACGAGCCTCCACCAGCCTGGCGGGATCGACTTCCCATTCCGAGGGAGCCAGGTCGACCTGATCGAAATCTCGGGTGAACCTACGGACCGCCGAATCGCCCTCGGTGCGGACGGCCTTGAGTACGGCAGCGACCCTTTGGACAATTTCGTCGTCTGGGCCTCGCGCCCCCGGAAGCAGGGACATTACTGCCTCCACCGGCGGCACAGCAACGCGCTGAATCGAAACCAGGGCTCCCTCATTGGGAGCGGGGCCGCTTACCTTCACGAGTATGGAACCTCCACTATCAAGAACAATCCTGCTCTTGGGCGCGGTCTTCGTTCTAGTCTTGGCCAATGCCTTCTTCGTTGCCGCAGAGTTTGCCCTGGTCGGCGCCCGGAAAACGCGCCTGAAAGAGATGGCCCGAGGTGGCGACCGCAAAGCTACTCTCGCCGTCCGAGCCATACAATCACTCGATCGCTACATCTCCGCCACGCAGCTCGGTATTACCCTAGCCTCCCTCGGTCTCGGCTGGATTGGCGAACCAGCGTTGGCAAGGCTCATCGAGAAGAGCTTCACCTGGCTTCCGGACCCTCTGGCGTTCCTCGCCACCCATTCGCTTGCCGTCACCATCGCGTTCGCGATCATCACGTTACTGCACATCGTTTTGGGAGAACTCGTCCCCAAATCTGTGGCGCTGCTCTACCCTGAGACCGTGAGTCGTTGGGCGGCCGGGCCCCTGATCGGGTTCTCCTGGGTCATGGCCCTGCCGATTCGGGTCCTTAACGGGACTTCCAATTGGGTGCTCCGCCTGAGCCGACTCCGGGCCCCGGGGGAATACGAACGGGTGCATTCACCCGAGGAGATCCGTCTCCTCGTCGAACAGAGTACCGAGGGTGGATCGCTGGGTCGGGGGGATGGTCGCTTGCTGGAGGGCGTCTTCGAGTTCAGCGAAAAGAACGCCGAAGAGGTGATGACACCTCGCACCCAGATCCAGTCAATCCAGGAGGACCAGTCGCTTGAGACAGCGGCTGATGTCGTCGCCCAGGCGGGGCGATCTCGATACCCTGTGGTCCGCGAATCGGCCGATGAGATCATTGGAGTCGTGCACGCGAAGGATATCCTGCGCGCCCTCCGCCAGCGCCCAGACGCCAAGGTCACAGACCTTCTCAGACCTCCTCTCTTCGTCCCCGGCACCCGGGAGGTGGAGGACGTGCTCGCCGATATGAAACGCCTCAAGGTCCATATGGCCGTGGTGCTCGACGAGTATGGCGGCACCGCCGGCTTGGTAACGATGGAGGACCTCTTGGAGGAGATCGTTGGACCGATCTTCGACGAGCACGATCAACCCGAAGTCCCGGCGACCACTGACAACCCCAAAACCCTCGACGGGGCCATGCCAATCGAGGACTTCAACCACACCTTCGGCACCACCCTACCGGACGAAGACTATACCACCCTCGGCGGGCTCCTCTTCGGACAACTCGGCCGCTTGCCTGAAGTTGGTGATCGGGTGGTGGTTGAGGGTAGGACCTTTGAAATAGTGGACATGGACGGGAGGCGGGTGAGGAAGGTCCGGCTGATGGATCCGCCCTCGCCGCCCTGACCCTCCGGGACCAGGCCTGTCCCTATTTCCCATTTCCCGTACTCGATTCCACGGCTTATCTTCGCGCCATGCCCCGACGCTCTATCGCTCCCATCCCCCCGGGCGCCCTCGACCTCACCGGCGAGGCCGTCCAGCGCCGCCGTCACCTCCAGCGAATCGCCATGCAGCACCTGGCCGATGCGGGCTTTTCCGAGTTAATCCCCCCCACGTTCGAGTATGAAGAGATCTTCCTTCGAGCGGCGGGTCGAGAGATTACTGAGTCGCTGATTCGCTTTCTGGACCTCGATGGGAAAGCACTTGCGCTCCGGTATGACTTTACGTCGAGCGTGGCACGGGTGGCGGCAACAACGTTCGCCAGCGCAGAGCCTCCCCACCGTTTCTCCTACTCGGGCAAGGTCTTCCGGCAAGGCCCTGAGCGTGGAGGCCAGCCCCGCGAGTTGCTACAAGTGGGGTGTGAGGTCATTGGCGACGGTCGTCTCACGACCGACCTCGACATCATTCGTCTGGTTCTCGGATTACTCGCCGCCCTCGGCCTCACCGAAGTGCAGGTCAATATCGGACACAGTGAGATCCTCCGGCCCCTCCTGGACCAACTTGACCTGGAGACACGAGCCTCGGCACGGAACGCGATCGACCGTCGCGATGTCAGCGGTCTGCAATCACTCCTCGCTCAGGCAATGCCCGATGGATCGGATCTGTTGACACTCCCCTTCGTCATCGGTCGGCGCGCCATCCTCGACGCCACCTTGGCTGACGCTCCCCCTGCGACCCGGAACGGGCTCCAGCATCTGGCGGCAATCGACGACGCCCTCACCCCGGACGAACGCGCTCACGTGGTGTATGACCTCGGTGAGATCCGAGGACTCGACTACTACACTGGACTTCACTTCGAAGTCTTTGCTGACGGGGTCGGCCGTGCGGTTGGGGCGGGAGGACGCTACGATGACCTGATGGGGCGGTTTGGGACACCGATGCCCGCCGTTGGGTTCGCCCTCGACCTGGGCGCATTGGCCGGAGCCGCACGGTGACTCCCTTTCGCATTGCGCTCCCCAAGGGACGTCTGTTCGAGCCTACCATCGCGCTCTTTGCGGCACAGGGACTCGGCATGCGGGGCGAACCAGGACGCCGTCTCCTGCTGCCATCGGAGAATCCGCAAATCGAATTCCTCGTCGTGAAACCTGGCGATGTCCCCACCTATGTCGAATCGGGCGCCGCCGACATCGGCGTTACCGGAACCGATGTGCTCCGTGAAACGGGCGCCGATGTCTTGGAGCCGCTGCGCCTTGGATTCGGATACTGCCGTCTCGCGGTCGCCAGTCACCCGGAAACAGCGTATCCGCACCTGGATGGGGGATTCACCGCGAGGGTGGCAACCAAGTACCCCCGCCTCACGCGCCAGCACTTCGCATCGGTTGGGAGAGCGGTCGAGGTCGTACCCATTTCGGGGTCGGTCGAGGTTGCTCCATTGCTTGGCTTGGCCCACTGGATTGTCGATCTCGTGGACACCGGGCGAACACTCCGTGAAAACGGATTGGTGGAGCGGGAAACGATCTTGGCGTGCGAAGCCACCATGGTCGCCAATCGGGCAAGCCAGAAGCTCCGGCTCGATACCTATCTCGATATTGTTTCTCGCCTGTCCCGCAGGTCCCGCCTGTCTCCCTAGCTCTCTGCGGCTGGGGTCTGACCGCGGAGCGCACGCACGCGATTCCCAAGGGTGATCGCCAATTCCAGCGCATGGCGCGTACTGGACGTTTCGGCTGTCCCCCACCCCGCAATGTCGAATGCTGTTCCGTGATCGGGAGAGGTGCGCGGAAACGGAAGGCCGAGCGTGACATTCACGCCCTTTCCGAACCCAGCGACTTTGATAGCTGTCATGCCAACGTCATGATAGGGCGCCACGACGGCATCGAATTCCCCCCGCATCGCCCGGACGAAGACTGTGTCGGCTGGGATCGGGCCTGCCGCACCGAGCTCCCGGGCCGCCGGGGCGATGACCCGGGTATCTTCGTCCCCAAAGAGACCTCCCTCACCCGCATGCGGATTCAGGGCACACAGGGCCAGTCTTGGGGCTGGGATCCCCCACCATGCTGTCAGCGCTTCGACCGTGACGCGCCCGGTGCGGACCAGCTTCTCCTGGGACAGGAGGATCGGAACGTCCCGGAGCGCGACGTGGGTCGTGGCCAAGACTACGCGAAGGGTATCTGTGGCTAGCATCATCGCGACATCGGGCGTGCCAGCAAGATGGGCGAGCCACTCGGTGTGCCCCGGATAGGGATAGCCCGCCAAACGAGTAGCCTGCTTTTGAATCGGGCTCGTCAGGATGGCATCCACCTCGCCGGAAAGGGCCATCTGCGCTGCCTGCTCGATAGCCCGGCCGGCCAAGGTCCCTGCTTTCAGCGCTCGGGGATGGGATTGCGGGTCACCCGGCTGGCCTTCCCCGACTCCCAGGCGCCAGTTCCCGACTCCAATCCGACGATCTGACCTTAGACGTGCAATGAGATCATCGGGTCCTACAACCACAAAGTCCGCCCCGGGAGGCGGACTATCGTTCAGGATCTGCGCGATAACCTCGGGCCCGATACCGCGAGGATCACCTAGGGTGATGGCGACACGACAGGTCACGGCACGCGAATATCCACGTTGTTTGCCCGCTGCAATTCGGCGATGTAACGCCGCATCGTCATCGCGTCAGTCAACAAGCGGAGCACCTCTGGTCGGGCATCGTCAAACTGAATCTCCCCGGCAGGCTCTCGTTTCAACACCTGCACGACGGCAAACTTGCTCCGGGTTCCTTCCGGACCTGCGAGTTCAAAGACCCCACTGAATTCATTTGGTGGAACGTTGGCAAGTGCATCCTTATAAGACTGTGGGAGTCGGCTCACGGGAAACCGTTCGAGGTCCTTGGTCTCGGCATCGTCGTGATAGCGAACCTGCATGGAATCGAAGGACGCCCCCGCCCGAAGTCGGACGACGATATCGTTCGCAAGACGCCGGGCGCTGTCGACTTCGGCCGGCCCCAAGTCTGGTATGATGAGGATATGCCGGGCTTGTACTTCGGCAGCCTGCACCCGCTGTACCTGGATAACGTGGTAACCAAATGGTGTTTCGACCGGATCGGAGATCACACCAGGCTTATACCCGAAGGCGACCCTCTCAAAGTCGGGGTGCATCACGCCACGCCGAAACCAGTTGAGCGAACCGCCCTGTTCCTTGGATCCTGGGTCCATGGAAAACCGTCGAGCCGCTGTTGCAAAGTCAGCCCCAGCGCGAAGCTCCTTCGCAATCGAATCTGCCTTGGTGAAGGCGGCCAGTTTGGCGGCGTCGGTTGGCTGTGGCGCCAGAATGATCTGCTGGAGGGTGATCGTCTCCGGTCGCTGTTGCTGACCCCGGCGACTTTCGAAAAACTCGTGCATCTCCTGCTCCGTCGGCACGACCGTCTTCAGCTTCCCTCTTCCTTCGAGCATCGACTTCATCTGATCGAGGGTCAGGGCATCGCGTTGTTGATCCCGGAGCCAGGATCGCCACTCCTCGATCGTCTGGAAGCCTGCGACTTGAAGGTCACGAAGGAAATCAGGCTCCGAGGTGTAGCGACCTCGGGTATTGCGTACTAACTCGTCGACCGCCTTATCCACGTCCTCTTCGGTCACGCGAATGAGCGTGTCACGTCGAGCCTGATACAGGAGCAACTGATTGGCGATGAGGTCGTTGAGGATATCGCGCCGGATCTTTTGGAGCGCCGCGGGGTCGTCCGGAAGTCCCTTCCCCTGGGGATAGAGGATGAACAGTTGTTCATCGATCTCGGAGGCGAGGATCGCTTCGTTGCCAACGACGGCCGCGATCCGGTCCACAACCTGAGCCTCCTGCGCCCAGGCACGCGGGGTCAGCGCCACCAGGGCGATCAGGAGGAGCACGCCTCCAATACCTCGTGGTCTGACCCCTCGCATGGCGCTCTACTGTCCTGGCTGCGGAATGGGGGGGCCCCCTGGTGCAGGCTGAATCGCTCCAGGCTGCGCTGGCGCTTGGAGGGCTCTTGCGGCGCTATCGGCCCGTCCGCGTGCCACCGCCAACTCCACCGATCGCGAAAGCCCCGCGCGATTCAGTTTCGAGCGCATGGTCCGCCGGAGCGAAGCACCGAGCGAACCTGGAAGCGGTTGGAATTGGGCCTGCCCACTGATGAGCTGGTCGAAATAGGCCTCAACCTTCTCGGCTGCGGCGGCCTCTCTATCCGCCAGGGATTTGGTACTATCGGTGACCTCGGGACTGTTGAGGGCCATCGCCGTGGTAAGCTGGCTTACGCTTGCGTTCAACGACAACTGAAGTGCCGCCCACATCCCATTCGGCAACTCGATGCCAGCGGAATCGGCGGAACGCAGCAAGAGTTCCTGACGGGCAATCGCCTCGATAAAGCCGTTTAGGCTTGAGTCCGGCAGTTCTTTCACTTGGTTGATTTGCCCAGCATTGAGCGACGTCATCCACTTGGAGAACATGCCGACGGTCATATCGTCGCCGTCCAAATCAGCTAACACCTTACTCGACTTGAGTGACCCGAACACGTCACCGAGTGCTGTGCGTGCGGCGCTGGCGGCTCCGTCGCGAATCTTGAGACCGCTTCCCTCATCGAGTTGAACGAAGAAGATCGAGTCCTGGCGGGCGGTTTCCCGCTGAAGCGCGTAGGCCCGCAGGCGCTCAAGCACCTCTCCGAGGGGAGGACGTCGAATGAGGTGAAATCCGAAAGCGCTCTGGACCACATCGCTGATTGTGCCGGGATCAAGGGTCCACGCGACGGCATCAAACTCGGGAACAAAAGCACCCCGAGGGCTCGGGGGAAGGAACCCGCCGTCGTCCTTTGTGGCATCTGGATTCAATCGTTCCGCCTGGGCGGCGAAGCTTGCCCCGCCACGAACCCGAGACAGGACATCCTCAATCTCCCGTTGGGCGCGCGCGGTGTCGGCGGCGGTCGCCCCCTTGGGGGTGACCAGGATGTGTTGGAAAACCCTTTGGTCGCCGGCTTCCCAAATACTGTTTGCCAGGGCCGCCGTGTCGGGGGCGGCTCGATGGGCTAGGATGGTGTCACGCCAGGCGGCGATCCGCTGTTCGGTGATCTGGGGCCACATGGCGTCCAACACCATTGCCGAGTCGACTCCAAAGGAGCCGTCCCTGGCGACGCGCTGTGAAAAGAGTGTCAGATCAACCCAGAGGTTTGCAACAAACTCCGCCATGGGCATATCGGCTTGGGTTCCGCGGGCTTGTGCGACGATCTCCGCAACACGCGTCGCCGGAAGTTCTTGCCCGGCGGCTGTCGCGGCGACATCGGCATGGGCCGAGAACAGGTCGCCCAGATTCGAGCAGCCGGTGAGGACGAGAACGACCGCGAGGGGCAAAACCAGTGAACGCATGCGTACTCCAACAAGAAGGAAAAGAATCAACGAATCGACCCCGAAGTCGATCCGGAAACGCCAGGAGGACTCGCCGCTGCCTCGACGGCCCGCACGAGTGCGGGGATAAGCTCTTCACCGCCCAACCGGATTAACCGGAGCGATAGCGGCTTGGTTCGGCGTACCTCAACGGCCAATTGCACATCATCCAGCGCCGTGGTGAGCCCGCTCAGCTTCGGGGTGGCCGTCTCCCGAAAGGTCAACCGGGCCTCGTCGCCCCGGACCAGAATGTGGGCCAACCCAATCGCGGCCCCCAGGATACGAAGCCTCGTCATGTCCAGAAACCGGGCCGCGTCCGTTGGCAGCGGTCCAAATCGCTCACGGAGTTCCTGGTGCAACTCATTAATTTCGCCAGAGTCGGCCGCTAGCGCCAGTCGTCGGTAGAGATCCAGCTTGACCGTGTCATCCGGCAAGTAGTCCTCCGGAAGCCGGGCCGGGCTATCGAAGACCACATCTGGTGGAACAAGCGTCGTCGCGACCTCCTCGCCTCGAAGATGAGCGACCGTCTCCTCAAGCCACCGAAGGTACAGATCAAACCCAATCGCCTGGGCATGCCCGGATTGTTCCGCCCCAAGCAGATTCCCCGCACCACGCAATTCCAGGTCTTTGAGCGCGATACGATACCCACTTCCCAGATCGGTATGGTGCTCCAAGACCTTGAGTCGCTCCTCCGCCTCCAGATCGATCATCTGCGGTGCCAGCAGATAGCAATGGGCCCTGCGGTGGCTCCGGCCGACCCGGCCTCGGAGCTGATAGAGCTGCGCCAGCCCAAGTCGATGCGCGTCATGCACAACCATGGTATTGGCATTGGCCACATCGAGGCCCGATTCCACAATCATGGTGGAGACGAGGATATTGACCTTCCCGTTCACAAAGTCGCGCATCACTCGCTCAAGGTGGTCAACCGGCATCTGGCCATGCGCCACCGCGACGAGCGCCCTCGGAGCCAGCTTCCGGACGCGGGCCGCTATCGTTTCAATCGTTTCAATCCGATTGTGGACGAAAAAGACCTGTCCCCCGCGATCAAGCTCTCGCGCAAACGCTTCTTCCAGTAACCCGTCGTCCCACGGCTCCACGAACGTCAACACCGGACTCCGATCCTGCGGCGGCGTCTCAATCAAGGAGAGATCCCGGATGCCGGCGAGTGACATATGAAGCGTTCTGGGGATCGGTGTGGCCGTCAGGGTCAGGACGCCCACCGCCAGGCGGAGCGCCTTGAGCCGCTCCTTGTGTCGGACTCCAAATCGGTGTTCCTCGTCCACCACCAAGAGGCCAAGGTCCCGGAACAAGACATCTTTCGACAAGAGCCGATGGGTCCCGATGACGATATCGATCCCACCCTCCGCGAGACGCCTGAGGACGGCCTTCTGCTCTTTCGGACTGCGGAACCGGGAGAGCACCTCCACCGTGACCGGGAAATCGGCCAGTCGCTCGGCAAAGGTCCGACCATGTTGTTCCGCCAAGATCGTGGTAGGGACCAGCACGGCCACCTGTTTCCCTCCTTGGATCGCTTTGAACGCGGCACGCACGGCGATCTCCGTCTTGCCGTAGCCTACATCGCCCACCAAGAGCCGGTCCATCGGATGGGGCCGTTCGAGATCGCGTTTTACCTCGTCGGTGGCACGCCGCTGATCCGCGGTGTCCTCGTAGAGGAAGGAGGATTCGAGTTCGCGCTGCCACCGGGTATCGGGGGGGCAGGCCGTACCCACTGCCAACTGGCGGCGGGCGTAGAGATCAAGGAGTTCAGTCGCCATCGCACGAATCGCGGATCGGGTTTTGTCACGCACCCGTTTCCAAGACGTCCCCCCTAGTCGGTGGAGTCGGGGCGGGGCGGCATGCGATGCCTCGCCCGCTGCCCGGTATTGCTCGATTTGATGCAAGCCATACAGCGGGACGTTGAGACGGTCTCCCCCCTCATACTCGATCACCGCGACATCGATCGCCCCCCCTTCAATATCGATGCTATGGAGGCCCCGATAGATCCCGATGCCATGATCGAGGTGCACGACGTAGGCGCCCACCCCCAGCGTTTCTCCGGTTGCCGTGGGTGCCGCAGTCCGAAAACGCTTGGTGCGTCGAAGCCGACGCGCCCGCCGAAAGATTTCATGGTCGGTGAGCACCCGTAGGGTGGGCAGGACAAACCCGCCATCGAGCGAACCGACCGACAGCGATGCTTGGGTGATAGCCTCCCGCTCCCGACCTTCATTCAGAAGTTCGTCCAGGCGTTCGACCTGCCCTTCATTGTCACACAAGACCACCGTCGGCACGCCGCCGCGCAGCACCGCGCGAAGTCGGGCAAGGTCGCGGTCGATGCGATCTGGCGGCAGGAATCCCATCTGAAGATCGACGACCTCCTCCCGCACGCTGAGGCGAGGAAACTGTTCCAGGGCCGTGTGCCATGTCGTCGGATCGGTCAGGATCGTGCTCCGATCGGGGACGTCATCGCCTGTCCGCCTGGCCACCTCAACGTGGTGCTCTGCCTCGCCCCAGGCGCGTAGCATCTCCTCCCGATCGGCGCTCGGTCGCTCCTGGATGACCAACGTGTCGGGCGGAAGAAGGTCGAGGAGCGTCTGCCGCTCAGGAGAAAGCGCATCGCGCGACCCGGTCTCGAACAGATGCCCGGGGGACACCGGTAGCACCATAACGCGATCCTGCTGCAGGCCACTCCGCTGGGTCGTGAGATCAAATGATCGGAGACTGCTGACCTCATCCCCCCACCATTCACACCGTGTCGGGTGCGCCATTCCAAACCCATAGACATCCACGATGCCACCCCTGACGCTACATTCGGCCACCTCCGTGACCGTGGGGACCCGGCGATATCCCATCCGTTCCAAATCGGACACGAGCGTCCGAAGGGGGTAATGATCCCCGATGGCCATCGTCACCTGGAGATGCCCCAACGCCACAGGGATTAACGTCCGTTCCGCGGTCGCCCGTGCGGTCGTGACGAGAATTCGTACCTGGCCAGCCCGGAGGGCCGCGATCGTTTCGACCCGTTCACCCGCGATTTCAACATGGGGTTCGTCCTCGCCCAGGCTCTCCCGCTGGGGATAGAGGACGGTCGCTTCGTCGGTGAGTTGTCGCAGATCCGCAAGCCAGCGATCGGCTTCGGCTGGGCCCGGCGTAACCACCATCAGTAGGCGATGAGGAAATCGCTCCGCAAGCCAGGCGGTCAGTGCGGCGGGGCTCGATCCCGGCAGACCTCCCAGTGAGATGGAGCCGCCCCGATCAGGGAGTCGACCCAGAAGCGCCCGCACCGTGGCCGCCTTCGCAATCCCTTGGAGGACGGATGGAACGGTCACGATCGCCGTCTCGTGCCGCTTGCCAACCCCACCTCGACCAGAGCCAGTAGCGCAACCAACCACAGCAGCGGGCCGCGGAGGTCGACGCCGATTCCAGCCTGAAAGGCCCTACCCGCCACGGCGGTGAGATCGCTGAATCTCACACCGGGCCAAAGTTGCTTCGCGTCGATGTCGGTGATTCTCTCGAGTGTCGACTCGCGTGGATCGAAACCGACGTTGATCACCCCAACAGTATCCGCGCCCTCGAGCAAGAAATGCGGCCCCACACCGGTGGGAACAAACCACCCCCCCCCCTCGACAGCACGGACATCGGACCGGACAACAACAGCGGTGGCTCGATCGGGAACGGATATTCGGTCGCCGGGATAGCCGTGCAGGCTCGCCAATGTCCCACGTGCGGTGCGGGTCAGGAGTCGATCCAGGAACGGAACGAAGCCTGCCGTAAATGGGAGATCGGTCCACGTTGGATCGAGGCGACTGCCAAAGAGCAGAAGTTGCTCGTCGCGCACAAGCCAGGGACTTCCCCCGACGGTAAGCAGCACACCCGTCGTGTCACTGTCTTGGGAGAGCAAGCGGCGATACCGATGAATCCGCACTCCCTGAGTCGTCATGACACTGCTGTCGAGGATGCCCGCCCCTTCCACTGGTCCGTACCGCCAGCGACTCCCCCGCCCGGCGAGGGTTCGGTTGAGTGCCCCCAGTTGCGCCGGATCGCTCGGCGGGAAGATCACGCTGGCTGCCCCTCCGAAGGCGCCCAGGGAAATCCTGCTTGGTCCGCGGCCCAATGTGATCCGCCCACTTTCGACTAACACGTCAGCGGCAGTCGCCAGATAGGTATCGCTCGACTGCCAGGAGACCTCCGGCGGCGGGAGGATGCGGATAGCCTCTTCGAGCATGTCGTCCGCTCGGAGTTCGTCGGGCGAGAGTTCCGCACGTAGCACTCGCCAGCCTGCCACGCCCGTCAGTCGGACCGCGTGGCCGACCTCACCCGTACTCAATCGTTGCTGTGGTACCCCATCATCCAGTTGGACGGTAAAAGGAAGTCGACGCGCGGTGTCGGAGGTAAACCGCACTCCGACAAGCCCCCCATCACCTCCCCAAGGTTGGGCACTGACGGTCAGGCCAGCAATTCCGTTGTTGAGGGGCGGATCCCAGGTCGGGCGTCCGACGAGTAACGGCGCGTCGATGGCGGCGGCGGTGGCAGCGGAACGCTGGAGGTCGCTGAGTAGAATGATTTCGCCGGGTAACCGAGCTCCACGAAGGATGGCCTGGCCGGCACGGAGCGCATCGCCAAGATCAACTCGACGGGAGGTTGGAACGAGCGAGTCGAGGATGTGCCCAAGCCCCTCGGCCTCCCCGCGTCGGAGGAACTGATCGGCCGCGAGCAACACCAAGTGGTCCGCGGCGGTTGCACGGGCAAGGACCGCCTTCGCGCTCCGGCGAATCTCGTCCCAGACCGGGACCCCATCATGGACCGCGCCTGCGCTGAGCGAATTGTCAACAATGAGAACCAGGGTGCTGGGCGAGTGAGCGCCGAGGAATCCACGCCCAAGCCCCGGACTAGTCGGGCCGGCGGCGGCAAGCACCAAGGCCACGAGCAACAACGTGCGCACGAGCAGCAACAACCAGTGCTGAAGGCTGAGACGACGCTGGTGGCGCCTAGCCGTTTGATCGAGATACCGAACGGCCGGAAAAACGACCGTGGGAGGATCACGACGAGCGAACAGGTGCAGCAGAAGGGGAATTGCGGCCGTCACAAGCCCCGCCAAGACCCATGGCGACGTGAAACCCATCAGGCGAGTCTCGTCGACCGGACCATGGCCTGTCGCAGCGCCAGACCAAACGGCGTGTCCGTGGTAATCAACTCGTAGGCAATCCCGTGACTCCGACACGCGACTCGCCATTGGGTGACTACACCGCGGACTGTCTCGTGGTACCACCCGGCCCAATCAGCTGGACGCAGCACCAAACTCTCGCCGGTCTCCGGATCCTCATATCGTGTCTCGGCTGCCCCATCGAGATCGCGTTCGGCAGGATCCATCAGGTGCAGGACTAACACTTGGTGCCCGCGATGCCGCAAGAACCGCAGTGCTTTCAGTGTCACGTCACGATCCATTAACAGATCGGACACGAAGACGACCAAACCTCGCCTCCTGAGCTGACTCATGACCTGCAGTAGGGCAGGCTCCGCCGCCGTTCCACGACCGACAGATGACGCGGAAAGCGCGCCGAGCAACGTGCGCCAGTGCGGGAGACGGGCACGCGGCGGGACGACCTGGCGTACGGCATCATCGAACAGGATGAGGCCGGTGGCGTCCCGTTGCCGGAGCAGTACGAGGGCCAGCGCCGCGAGCAGGCGCTGCCCATAGGCCAGTTTCGAGAGTCGCGCCGGTGCTCCCGACCAATCCATCGATCGGCTGGTATCGAACACGAGCATCGCACGCAAGTTCGTCTCTTCTTCAAACTGCTTGACATAGAGTCGATCGGTGCGGGCCAGCAGCTTCCAGTCGACATAGCGCGGTTCGTCGCCCAATTGGTACATACGGTGCTCGGCAAACTCAACGGAGAAGCCTCGTCGGGGAGACCGGTGGAGGCCATTCAAGAACCCTTCCACCACGCCCTCGGTCGTGACCTCAAGGCCTCCTAACCTCGCTATTTCAGCGGGATCCAGCAGATCAAGCCGGGTATCGTGGAAGGATGGGGCAGAGCGTGGCATGGGCGGGCAACGTATGATCCGCGCGGGACGGAGTCAACGTGGGCGGGGAATCGCTCCCGTTCCAAAAGGGAGTGGATGCCGGGAACCGGGCGAAGCTCCCGTACCGCCCCTACCGTGATGATCTTCAGAACTACCTTGGCCTACCCAGGACCGTGAGGTCACCGTTCACCCATCCAGTTGACCTATTTCCAGAACCGAGGAGTATCGTATGAACACGACGCTCGACGATTTCCAACAGTTTCGTACCACGATGAACGAAAAGATCTTCGCGGCGGGCAACCTGACCACCAACCGTTTCTTTGCGCTGGACGGTCGCGCCTATGAAGCGGGGGCGTTAGATGGACGCACCAAGGAGTTGCTCGGCCTGGTGGCCTCCCTCGTGCTCCGCTGCGATGACTGCATCACCTATCACCTCGTCCGCAGTCGTGAGGAGGGAGTCACCAACGACGAGCTCCACGAAGCGATGGCGGTCGGGTTGGTCGTTGGGGGAAGCATTGTCATCCCCCATCTGCGTCGCGCTGTGGCCCGAATGGAGGAACTGCCGGCACCGTCCTGAGCAGTGCAGCCTTGTCTGTTTGGGAGCCCCACCGCCGGCTCAGGAGCACGCTCCCAACCACCAGGACTCCGCCGGCGACCTGGAGGGCGACTAACCGTTCACCCAACAAGATCGCCGCG
>JAJCZW010000085.1 GCA_029262155.1 Gemmatimonadota bacterium | reverse complement strand
CCCGTGATTCGCCTGCCAATGCCGTGGCTGAACCGATGGGCAAGACCTGCGTGGCGGCAGCACGCAGCGAATCGATTGCCTCGCCAAGGGTAAACCCCGGGAGCAAACTCCCGCTCAGGGTGTAGGACCGGACCCGATTGTAGTGTAACAACGACGAGGGACCCACCCCTTCCTCCACGTTGGCCACCGCATCGAGACTGACGAGTTGCCCCGATGCCGAGCGAAGATAGAGATCCTGCATATCCGACGGGGTGACCCGACCATCCGGGCTGATCTGTACCATGACATCGTAGAGCTTGTTCCCCCGCGTGAAGGTACTGACGCGCCGACCGCCCAACATCGTCTCGAGGGTGGACCCCACCGTCTGGACGCCAATACCGAGATCCTCCATGCGGTCACGTTGATAGCGCACGGTGAGTTCGGGCTTGTCGAGCTTGAGGTCGATGTCGACGTTCACCAGCCCTGGAATCGCTCTGGCCCGGGCAAGGAAGGGGGCCATACTCGCTTTCAGCGAATCGAAATCAACGTTCTGTACGACGAATTGCACCGGCGCCTGGAACCCCCCAATCGGCGACGGAGAAAAGGCAAACGCCTGCACCCCCGCGATCCCAAGGAGTTGGGGAAACACGCCGCCAACAACCTGGTCGGTGGTTCGGCGTCGCACCGACCAATCCGTCAGTTCACTGAACACAATGCCGCCGCTCACATTGCCGCCAAACCCAACTACGCTAAAGAAACGATCAATCTCCGGCGTCCCGGCCATGACCGCTTCGACCTGCCGCTGATACTCATCGGTATACTCCAAGGTCGACCCTTGGGGTGCCTGGGTCACCGTGAGAAACCACCCGCGATCTTCGGAAGGAAGGAATTCTCGCTTCAGTGCGAGGAACGCACCGACCGCGACCGCCAAGGATGCGAACGCCCCCCCAATAATCCAGCGTCGGTGCCGCACCGCCCATCCCAGACTGGACGCATAGTGGTCGGTCAACCAGGTGAAGATGGCTTCCAGTCGCTGGAAGAGCGGCCCATGCGTTGTGGGCACACGGAGGACCTTCGCGCACAACATTGGAGTGAGCGTTAGCGCCACGAAACTCGAGATGATGACCGCGGCGGCCAAGGCAATGCCAAACTCGTTAAACAGGCGCCCGGTCGTACCCTGCAGAAAGGCCAAGGGACTAAACACCGCGACGAGTGCGACGGTCGTTGCAATGACGGCAAACGCAATTTCCTTGGTCCCCACCCCTGCAGCGGTCACAGGATCCTCGTGCAATTCTTCCTGGTGACGGTAGGCATTTTCCAGGACAACGATCGCATCGTCCACCACGAGCCCAATCGCCAGAATCAACGCCAGCAAGGTAAAGTTATTGATCGTGAACCCGAGGAGGGACATGACGGCGAATGTGGCAACAATGGAGACGGGGATTGCCAAGCCCGGGATGACGGTTGCCCGGATGTTCCGGAGGAACAGAAAGATGATGACCACGACCAGGGCGCCAGCCAGCAGCAACGTGTTCAACGTCTCCGCGATGGTGCGTTTCACAAAGATCGACTGATCAAAGGCCGGAACCAGCATGACCCCTGGCGGCAAGGTCGCCTGAATGGCAGGTAATGTCGCTCGAATATCGTCTGCCACCTGGACCATATTGGATTTTGACTGCCGGATGACTCCCACAGCGACCGCGGTGGTTCCCTTGAAGCGGAGGGTACTCCGCTCATCGCGCGGCCCAAGTTCTACGCGGCCGAGATCGGCAAGCTTGACTAGTTGTCCCCCTTGTTTGGCGACAACGATATTCCGAAACTCTTCCGGCACCCGGAGTTCTCCGAGCGATCGGACGGTGAATTCCCGCCGGGAGGATTCGATGCGACCAGCCGGGATCTCGACATTGCGAGACCGGATCGCCGCCTCCACATCTTGGACCGTGAGTCCGCGACTGGTGAGCTTCTGGGGGTCCAGCCACACCCGCATGGCGTATCGGCGCTCGCCAAAGATCTGCGCCCGCCCCACCCCGGGGAGGGTCTGCAGCCGTGCCTTGACCAAGCGATCGGCGATATCCGTCAGGTCGAGGAGTGAGTGATTGGCGCCGGTGAGGGCCATCCAAAAGAACGGTTGCGCATCCGCATCCTGCTTAGCGATGACCGGTTCCAACACCTCTCGTGGCAACCGCCCGCGCACACGGGACACCTTGTCGCGAACATCCTGCGCCGCACTCTCCACGTCTCGGCTCAGCACAAACTCTAACGTGATGTTGCTGGTTTGCTCCGCGCTCGCGCTGGTCAGCGTACGCAGTCCCTCGACCGCGCTCAGTTCTTCCTCTAGGATATCCGTCACGGCCGATTCGACGACCTGCGGATTGGCGCCCGGCAGAACCGTGGTGACGCTAATGATAGGGGGGTCGACGTCGGGAAACTCTCGGATGGATAGACGGAAGTAGGCAATACCGCCAAAGAGAACGAGCGCCAGGCTCGTCATCGCCGCCAGCACCGGTCGGCGAATCGCAATATCGGGTAATCGCATACGTACCCCAACTCGGTCCGGAGGTTGCCGATCAAAGCCCGGTACGATACCACCACCGGACCTATCAGGCATACGACACGATCGGCGTCATCGTTTCATCGAGCCGACGATCGCACCAACGCTAAGTGTATATACATCTATTCCTCAGTTCAACCCCACACCACCATCCACCCACTGCCCGCTACGGTTGGCCGGTCGCTCCCGGTCGCTCCGGATCACCCTTGGTCCCAATCGGGCTTCCGGGAGGAGCTGCCCGCGGGTTCAGGACATCAGCCTGCTCGTAGGCCCGCTCAAGGAAACGGCTCATGTCGGCAACGAGCATCATCCTATGAGCCTGCTCCATCTCACTGCCGTCCTGCAACCGCTGCCCCAACCGCTCCCGAAGTTGGGCCACTTGGAAGCTCGCCATCGCCCGCACTTGCGGCATGCCTCCGCTCTCCGCAAGACGAATGAACTGCTCGACGACCGACCGCTCTACGGTGCGCGCCAACTCCTCCTCATACCGGCTGCCGGTCTTGGGGTCAAAGGTCACATCGACGATGCGCCGCATCACGTCACCAAGGCCCGGAAGCGTCGGATCGCTGGCCTGCTGAATGACGAGGCGGGCGCCCCGCTCAGGATGCAGGAGGAAGCCCAGCACCAAGTCCGCAGCTGCCCCGGCAGGAGTCACGGGATCGAACATCAAACCGGTCTCTCGCTCAAAGAGTTCCCGATCACGGGGAAACCCAGGGGGGCGGGGGGGCAGTTGGGACAGCACACTCGGAGGAAAGGCCAGGACGGAGGGTGCCAACGTCGCCAGGGCGGCATCGAGTGCTCGCCTCTGGGCAGCTCCGGGGACCGCTCGGGGTGTTGGTTGCTCATCGCCCCGGAGGGCATAGCTGTACCGGGATCCTCCGACCAATTTGGTGACGGCCTCAACTTGATACCGATGGAAGAGGTAGAGGGGAACCAACACCTCCTCCATGCTCGCCATGGGCATCCCGTTGCGGATAGAGCGCTCGCCGAACCGGTCGAGCCCCACGCGTCGGACCTCCATCATGCGACCAAGTTCGGTAACAACGTCTTGGCCGTTGTCCCACAGGTGGACATCCGGATGGGCCGACCCGGACGGCCTGGCATCTTGGTCGGTGAGGAGGGTCACCCCACGCTGCCGGGCATCGGCAAGGATCTGATTCAAGACAGCCCCGGGGTCGTTCTGGTTCGAGAGATCTCGGTAGCCCCACTCGATCGCCACTTTGTCCCACTCTCCAATCCCAACGGCATAGGCATTACTCAAGTCGATCGTGCCATCGGCACGCAGTGTCGCAATCGGGTGCGGATAGTCCATCACGGAGGCCCGATTCTCCGTACTTGCGATGTAGTTGTGCTGCAGGCCCAATGTGTGCCCCACCTCGTGCGCGGCAAGTTGCCTGATCCGGGCTAAGGCCATCTGTTCCAACTCGGGGGGGGCCTCATCGCCATGCTCATAGGGAGACAACAGCCCCTCCGCAATCAGAAAATCCTGCCGAACGCGGAGTGACCCAAGCGAGACATGTCCCTTGATGATTTCACCGGTACGCGGATCACTGACACTCGACCCGTAACTCCATCCCCGGGTAATGCGGTGAACCCACTGGATCACGTTATAGCGCACATCCATCGCATCGGCTCCCTCGGGGAGAATCTCTACCCGGAAGGCATCGCGAAAACCGGCCGCCTCGAACGCCTGGTTCCACCACCGCGCCCCCTCCAACAAAGCCGACCGAATCGGTTCGGGCGCCCCGCGGTCGACGTAGTAGACGATCGGCTGGACGGGGGGACTCACCACAGAATCAGGAAATTGCTTTTGGAGACGGTGCCGTGAGGCGAACCGCTGGGTGAGCGGCTCTCGAATAGGCACGGCATAATCGAGAAACGAGATCCCAAAGAATCCCGATCGAGGATCGGCGCGGCGTGGCGTGTAGCCATGGTCGGGGAGGACGATGAACGAATGGCGCTGGTGCACCGTCAGCGCGTTCGGTGAAGGAGCAATTCCACGGACCCACGAACCGGGATTGTCACCGGTAAAGGTGAGCACGACCTCCATCTCCGAGTTTTGCGGAAACGCCTTGGTATGACCGAGATCCAGAACACTCCGGGTCTTGTCCAGTCGAAAGGTTCCCTGCCGGGTCCGCTGTAGCGTTCGCGTGACCCCGTGCACGTCGCGAAGGACGAAATCAGTGGCATCCACCAGCACCCGCCCATCGGTTTCAGCCGCGACTTCAAACCCCCACAGAATCGACTTTGCAAACGCCTCGTTAACCGCTCGTCGCTCATCGGGGTTGGTGCTGATAGCACGAAATCGATAGTTTGGCTCGACCAAGAGTACCCGCGGGCCGACCCGCTCGAACCGGACGACATGTTCCCCTCCCAATTGCCCCCGATCGAGCCCGATATCATTCGATCCTAATCCCTGTGGGAGCGAGGAGACATAGAGGAACTCGTCGCCAAACCGATCCACTTCGAGCCAGAGCTTCCCATTCCCACTGTCCCAATAGAGTGGGACGAAACCGTCCATCCGCTCCATCCCGGCGGTCTTTTCCGCGATCAATGGCGTGCCCTTTTGCTGGGCGTGGACCGACAGGGGAACGCAGGCGACTACCATAGCCAAGGCGAGTGCACGCGGGACCGGCATAAACTACCTCCGAGAAGATCGTGACCGACGGTCAGAACATAGGTGCGAGCGCCGACCCCGCCAATCCGGTGCCGAAGCGATCCGGCGTGCAGGGTTCCGGAAAAACCTATTAGAATCCACATTATCCGGAGCATTCTTCTGCCGAAGGAGCGATTCATGTCTGAAGGCGTGGCCCAGGTTCTCGTCATAGGCGTCTCAACGTACCTCGGGCTGGGGATCCTCTTTGGAGTCCCTTGTGTAACCCGTTGGCTGGGCCGACTCGATCCGGTGGCGAAGTCGGGCACCTGGGGATTCCGGTTCCTCGTTTTTCCGGGGGTCGTCACCCTGTGGCCCCTCCTCCTCATACGGCTCCTTCGGAAGTCTCCCCCACCCACAGAGAAAAACGCCCACCGACAAGCAGCACAGCGCGGGGTCGCCGGATGATTCGCGCCCACAGACGGCGACACCCCTGGCTCATCGGAATCATCGGCATCCTGGCTGGTACCCTGCTCTTCCTCGCTGCCACCGGACCGAGGGGCCCAGCGATTATGGACCCACTTCCCACGGTGCTTGCCGGTGGCGAACGATTCTCACTTCAGTTCAACGATCCTACCGTTCGGGGAGTCCTCGCGGTCCTCGGCAGTGGACGCGGCCAACTAACGATCCGGGTTGATGAGGCCTACGACACCCTCACCTTGGCGTGGAGAGACGCAGACACTACAACGGCAGCCCAGGTTGTGTTGGGCACCCTCGTCGGTAGCGCGAGTGGGACTTTTGCCCTCTCCGGACCTCTCTCTCGTTTTGCACACGGATCGATTGCGATCGTGGCCAGAGACCTGCGCAAACCAATCGCCGTGGCCGCATGGCCAACGACGGGAGCCGGCCAGTGAGTATCCAATACCAGGCGGTCGGGTGGAATCGCCAGAAGCGATGGATTGATGGGACCGTCCTCGGCGTCTCCCTCCTCTTCCTGGGCCTATTCACCGGTATCACCTTGTTTCGCTCTCCGGGCGGAACGATTGAGATCATACTGATTCGAGGACTCGGCTTGACCGCCCTCCTCCTCCTTCATTTCGTGTTGCTTATCGGGCCGTTGAGTCGGATGAATGACCGATTCCTTCCACTCCTCTACAACCGGCGCCACCTGGGCGTCCTCATGTTCATACTGGGGTTGGGGCATGCAGTATTTGCGCTCTTCATGCATCACGCTATGGGAAACCTCAACCCCTTGGTCAGCGTCCTCAGTGCCAATCGGGCGATGAACTCCCTGAATGCATTCCCGTTTAAACTCTTGGGTGTCGGTGCCCTCCTCATCTTGTTCTTGATGGCGGCAACGAGTCACGATTTCTGGCTTTCGATTCTGACACCCCCGACCTGGAAAGCCCTCCACATGAGTGTTTATGTGGCTTATGCCCTTCTGGTCGGTCACGTTGCTCTGGGCGTGCTCCAGGCAGAGGCCAGTCCGATGCTCGCGGGGATGATGGGGGTGGGACTTGTGACGGTTGTCGCCACCCACCTCCTGGCAGCCGGACGGAATCGAGCGCTCGATCGTGTGGTAGGGAGTGAGCCCGACTGGATCGATGCGGGACCTGCCGACACGATTCCTGAATCGCGTGCCCGCATGCTGACCGTGGCCGGCGACCGAGTGGCGATCTTCCGGCATGAAGGGCGCCTGTCGGCAGTGTCCAACGTCTGTAAGCACCAGAACGGTCCCTTAGGAGAAGGCCGCATTGTCGACGGCTGCATTACCTGCCCCTGGCACGGCTATCAGTATTTCCCCGATAGTGGCCGATCACCCCCACCCTACACCGACACGATCCCCACTTTTGCTCTCCGGGTTCAAGATGGACGAGTTGAAGTGTTTCGGACGCCTCACCCACCCGGAACGGTGGTCAAACCGGTGCCGATCCATGAGTAAGCGCACCGTAGTAGACCAACCGGACCGTCCGTTCTACGTAGGGTATCATCCGGAGATTCCCTCGGCCCTTCGCGCGTGGCTTCGCCGACTCGTTCTACTGGGCGGGGTCGTTGCTATCGGCCTTGCCTGGATCCTGGCGAGATCTCACCATGACCTTCCAAACACCATCTATGAGTTTGGTGCCCCGACGATACAGCGTGGGCGCCTCCGCACCGCACCCTACCCGATGCTCACCGTCCAGGACACCATCAGCGGTGGGACCACCCACTTCCATCTGGTGTCTCCGGGAAAATACGGCGCCCAGGCGCAAGTCGCGGGACGGGATGGCCAGATTGTGCGCCTTCAGGGTGCCCTAATCGCAAGACGAAACCAAATGATGCTTGAGCTCGTGTTAGGAACAATCGTTCCGACCGAAGGATCGGGGAGACGGATGAACCCGCCGCCAGTCGAGGATCTCGGACGTCAAACTCTGGTCGGTGAGATCGTGGACGGGAAGTGTTTTCTTGGGGCGATGAATCCTGGAGCGATGCAAACGCACCGTGGCTGTGCCATCCGCTGCCTTATGGGGGGAATCCTTCCGATGTTCACCGTGCGAGGCCCGGCAGGTGCGGAACGGGAACTCATCCTCGTCGACCCTGCTGGTGGACCCGCGTCTCAGGATATCCTCATGCTCGCAGGGCTCCCAATACGGTTGACGGGGCGTCTCCAGCGGGAGGGAGATCTTTTCTTTTTTCGGGCTGATCCGATGACGTACGAGCGTATCCATTGAGTGACTCACGGGCCCGGCATTCACCCGAGCGTGCTCCTATCCCCCCAGGCACCTTGGACTACCCAGGCAGTCATGAGGGCCTCCCCACCGATGAAATCGTTGCCGGAAAGTATCTTCTCCGGTTTGCCCAGAACGCCGCCGAATTGGATCGAGTGCTCCGGCTTCGATTCGAGGTGTTCAACCTCGAACTCGGTGAGGGACTCGACAGCGCATACGAGACAGGTCGCGATGAGGATGACCTGGATGTTCATTTTCATCACCTGATGATTCTCTGCCGGGACACACGAGACATTGTCGGAACCTACCGGATGCAGACGGCGGAGATGGCGGAGCGCCTGGGCGGGTTTTATTCATCCGGTGAATTCGACCTCGGCCAGATCCCCGCATCCGTCATGCGCAACGCGGTGGAAATCGGTCGGGCCTGCGTCGCCAAACCGCATCGGAACGGCCGTGTGCTGCACCTGCTTTGGCGAGGTCTCGCAACCTATCTTTCCTGGAATCAGAAGAACTACCTCTTTGGCTGCTGCTCTCTGACGAGCCAGGACCCTGCCGTTGGGATCGCGGCCTACAAACATCTGCGCGCCCGCGGTGTAGAAGATCAGGCGATCTCCAGTATCCCTCTCAAGGGATTGGAGTGCACCGTGCCGCCTGGTACCACCCTGCCGGAGCCCCACATCCCTGCGCTCTTTGCAAGCTACCTTTCGCTCGGTGCCAAAATCTGCGGACCACCCGCCATCGATCGCCTGTTCAAGACCATCGACTTTTTGGTCGTCCTGAACGCGGATGAGTTGGCCCCCAGGGTCTTTCGCTCCTTCTTTCGATGATGATGGCATCGCCCTCCATCACCGACGCACCCCAAGATGAGTTTGGGATCCGCGATACCTGGACCGGCCCCTGGGCCCTCTCCGCGCGGTTTCGCCTGGCGGTACGGGCCGTCGGGATCGCACTCTGGACTGGGGCGTTGTTTCTGGTCTGGGGACTCGGCGCGCTTCCCTGCGCCCTCACCTCACGTTGGTTTGCCTCTTGGCGTGCCCGAGTTGTCCAGCTCTGGGCCTGTGGCATGTGTCGGCTCCTGGGGATTCACCGCATCGTGGAAGGGACCGTGCCTGTCCCACCCTTCCTGCTCGCGAGCAATCATCTCTCGTATGTCGACATTCTGGTACTCGCCGCCAGCGTGCGCGGCGTGTTCGTGGCCAAGCGAGAGGTTCAGGGTTGGCCTGGGATCGGTTTCTTGGCGACGGTGTTTGGGACGATTTACCTCGATCGGGCGCGGAAACGTGATGCCGTACGGGTCCTCGACCACATCGATCGAAGCATCGAGCAGGGGATTGGCGTCGTCCTCTTCCCGGAAGGCACGTCCTCGCCGGGAGACCAGGTATACCCCTTCCACTCTGCGCTGTTTGAGTGGGCGGCACGCCGGACGTTCCCAGTGCACGCGGTGACCCTCTCGTACCAAACGGAGCCTCCTGATCCGCCGGCGCACCTCGCCATCTGTTGGTGGGGTTCCATGACCTTCGTTCCCCACCTGGCCCGCCTCGTGAGCCTCCGCGGTGGCCGCGCCCTCGTCCGATTCGGGCCAGACCCCGTGCGAGGGGATCATCGTCGTGACCTTGCCCGTCGTCTCGAACACGCCGTTACCGATCAATTCACTCCTGTCGTACAACCGGAGCCGTTGTGAGTCCTGTTTTTTCTCCTGCCCATGAGGGCAACGTTCACCTCCTCACCCAAGGCATCGAGCTGTTGGACGCTCTTTCCGATTGCGCCTTTACCGGCTCTCTGGGGGGTCATTCGTCCGTCGGAGTGCAATACCGCCACCTCCTTGAGCATTACCAGAGCCTGCTCGGGCAGTGGCCCTCTGGGCGCATCAACTACGACGAGCGCCCTCGTGACACCGTCATCGAGCAGCAACGGTCCCGTGCCCTCGCTGCGACGCGCACGATTATCCAGGCGCTGCAGGCGCTCGATCGAACCGTGGATCCCCCACTCATGGTCCACACCGATGCCGGTGGCGGGAAACGCCCCGATTGGCGAGCCTCTTCCCTCGGACGCGAACTCCAGGTCCTCTCGAGCCACACAGTGCACCATTACGCTCTTATGGCACTCCTCCTCGAAGGGCTCGGCGAATCGGTCCCCTCTGAATTCGGTGTCGCCCCGTCGACGCTGACCCATCAGCGCACCGGGTAGTAATGTGCACGCTGAGTTGGACGCAGAACCCTCACGGATACACCGTTCACTTTAACCGCGATGAGCAACGCACCCGAGCACCGGGGACGCCCCCTGCGGTCCACCGCGACCAGGGGATGGCATGGCTCGCGCCAACGGATGCGGCCGGGGGCGGCACGTGGATCGGCGTCAATGCAAGTGGACTCACACTCGCGCTGCTCAATCGCTATCCGGAAACGCCCCGAGAGCCTCCCGTGCGGGCAATCAGTCGCGGCGTCTTGGTTCGGCGTCTTCTCCACCTCACCGACCCTGCCCTTGTTCTTACCACAATCTCACATGCGCCGCTAGAACCCTATCTCCCGTTTACCATCGCGCTTTTCGCTCCAGCGGTACCCCCGACGATAACCCACTGGAATGGGAGCACGATTCAAGCCCACCCGGTCACACAGACCGGCTTCGTCTGCACCAGTTCCGGCGTTGACCAACCGGGTGCCGAGCAGACACGAGCGGCCCTCTTCGCTCGGATCAACCCGACCCCAGCGAATCTGGCCGATCTCCACCGTGCCCATCTACCTGTCAAGGGACCGCTCTCGATTTGCATGCACCGGGATGATGCCGTTACCGTGAGCTATAGTGAGATCACCGTCGATTTGGCCCAGGTTCAGTTGGGCTATGCCGACGGCCCACCCTGCCGTACACCCGTGGCGCACCACATCACTTTACCACGCACTCTGGGCACCCGATGACACTTCGCCGCTTTAGTGTGACCCTGCTCGCTGTCTATGGTGCGCTCCTTCTCGCCTCACACATCGTCCGACGGATCCGCCCAAGCGTCCCACCCCCCAATCCCGCCGTCCAAATCCAACCGGTTGGCGCGGTACGGGGGAATCGAATCCTCGCTGCACGCTCGATTCAGCTTGCCTACCGCACGTTTGGGGACTCGACCAAGCCTGTCTTGGTCATGGTGCACGGAAGCCCAGGTAGCGGCCGTGAAATGCAGGGATTGGGGGAAAGTATCTTGGGCACGCGCTACCGCATCATAGCCCCAGACCTTCCCGGTTTCGGACAGTCCACCCACGACATCCCCGACTACTCCTTCCGTGCCCACGCCCACTATCTCCTGCAACTCCTCGACTCCCTCCATATCGCTGATGCCCACTTTCTCGGCTTTAGCATGGGGGGGGGCGTCATCCTGAATATCACCGATCTCGCCCCTGATCGGGTCCGGTCACTCACCATGCTTTCTGCGCTTGGCACCCAGGAGTTCGAACTGCTGGGCGACTACTGGATGAATCACGGGCTCCATGGATTGCAACTTGTTGGTCTCTGGGCTCTCCGCGAAGGAGTGCCACATTTCGGACGCTGGGATCACAACTTTCTGGGTGTCCCCTACGCCCGGAATTTCTTCGACTCCGACCAGCGCCCGCTTCGACCGATCCTGGAGCACTACACCAAACCGATGCTTGTCCTCCAAGGCGACGTGGATCCCTTGGTCCCCAAGGCGGCCGCCCTGGAGACATACCGGCTGGTCCCGCAAAGCGAAATGGTGATGATGGAGGGCAACCACTTCATGACCTTCCAGCGCCCGGACGACCTCGCCCCTGCGATTAGCAATTTCCTTGGACGGGTTGACGGCGGCGTAGCACCGACGCGAGCGAGCGCTTCTGTGGACCGCGTTCGCGCAGCCCAAGCTCCGTTCACCGGGAAGTCGATCCCCCGGGCATCGGGGCTAGCTATGAGCATCCTGCTTCTCCTCCTTGCAGCAGCCACTTTGGTTTCAGAGGATCTGACAAGCATCGGCGCTGGCCTCTTGGTCGCGCGCGGCACCGTGTCATTCATTCCCGCAGCATTGGCCTGCACTGTGGGGATCATCATCGGAGACCTCATGCTGTTCGCAGCCGGTCGGTTGGTAGGGCGCCCGGCACTCGCCATGGCTCCGTTCCGCTGGTTTCTCTCCGAGGGGGATGTGCGACGTGCATCTGCATGGTTTGCCAAAAAGGGACCCTGGCTAATCGTTGCGACCCGGTTTCTTCCCGGAACCCGTCTCCCAACCTATTTCGC
>JAJCZW010000084.1 GCA_029262155.1 Gemmatimonadota bacterium | reverse complement strand
GGCCGCTCCGCCAGGTATTGGACAAGGTATTCCAAGGGTCGCGCGAGATGCTGATCGCCCGGTTGGTAGATGACGAGAGCATCTCCGCGGCAGAGCTTCGCCGGATCCGAAAGATGCTGAGCGAGCGACTGAAGGAGGCCGAAGAATGATCCAGTGGATACTCGACGCCATCGTCGTCTCGTTCCTACTCGCCGGTGCAGCGTTTCTTCTGGAGTGGACCCTGCGCCGCCACCGGCTCCCCACCCGATGGCCCTGGATGGCCGTTCTGGTGCTCTCGGTGCTTCTCCCCACACTCGGCCCGCAACTCACCGGGATGATCGCGCCACTCCGATCGATCGCGGGCGAACAGATATTGGATCTTTCCTTCCCGCTCCTCCTCCCCGCGGTGCCGGAGGCCTCCCCCGGAGTGCCATGGGTACTGGTGGGGTGGATCCTCCTCAGTGCCACGCTCTTGGCTCTCGGTTTCCGGACCATGCTTCATCTCGGCGCACAGGCGAAGGCATGGTCGCCGGAGCGGGTCGCCGGGGTAGGTGTCTATCGCTCTTCTGATCTTGGACCGGCGGTCGTAGGGATCCGGCCTAGTCGGATCGTGCTGCCCACCTGGGCGATGTCTTTGGACCGGCACCGTCGTCGTCTGATCGTGCTGCATGAGGGAGAACATGCCCGATCGGGCGATGTCCTTCTGCTCTATCTCGGCTGGGGTGCGTTGATTCTTATGCCGTGGAACCCTGTGCTCTGGTGGTGTATTCGTCGCCTGCGACTGGCGCTCGAGGTCGATTGTGACCAACGGGTGTTAGGCGCCGGCATTCCTGTGCGATCGTATGCTGAGATGCTGCTGGAACTGCCGCGGGTTCGCCGGGGTCGGGCTCTTGCGGCCGTCGCATTCGCCGCGCCTCAGTCTGACCTTGGTAGGAGGCTTGAAACCATGACCCGTCCTCATCAGTCCCGTCGTCCATTGCTTGCAGCGGGAGCCGGTGTCGTTGCCGCGGCACTCTTCCTCTTCGCGTGCGACTCCTCGATTCCCGATGCACCGACCGCACCAGCACTCGGGCAGAAGGAGTCAGGGGAACTATCTTTCCAGGCAGAGGCGAAGTTCAAGGCAGCGGAGGAGACAGCGGAAGTACGGCGGATGAAGCTGACTGCGATGGCGAAAGCCGCCTATGGTATTTCCATCAAGGGCTCGACCTCCGAGTTACGTAAGTCCGGTAGCGTCTCGCCGATGGTGATCGTGGACGGGGAGGTGATGGATGGCAAGAAAAGCCTGGCATCTCTGCGACCCGACCAGATTGAATCGGTTGAGGTTACGAAGGGGCCCGCAGCGGTCGCCGAGTATGGGGCTGCCGCTAGGGGCGGCGTCATTCACATTACGAAGAAGCATTAACGGGGGGGGGGCGGCCTCGCTTCAGATGCTCTCCTCCCGGTGGGTACTGACGGGGTCGACCCTAACCACTCGCAAGGGTCCCTCCGCCCAGGACGTCCTTTGACGCGGAGGCGCTGAAGGGCCGGGTACACGACCCCACCACCACCACCAGGGCGCGGGGGTGGCTCCTACCCTCGAATCCGGTTCAGGGCGGATCCGAATCTCTCATCGTTGTTCAGCTGCCCCAATCGGAAGGCGTCGCTCAGGGTGAGGACGAAGGTCCCCTTGTGTCTCGCTGTCCAGGCGATCGCGGCTCTTGTAGAGGCGAAGAAGTGGACATAATGACAGAAACTTCCGATGGTCTCTCCAGTGCTCTGGTCGAAGAGGGGTGCAGCAGGGAGTACGAATGAGACCACCACATCGCTTGGCTCGACCCACCCAATGCCATCGCGACGGGCCATCATGACGATAGCCGCCCCCGTCTCGGGACAGGTTGACTCGATCGTGGCAGTGACGTTCAAGGCATCAACCAAGAACAACGCATCCCACGCACACCACGTGTAGAGGAGACGCCCGTCCACTCGGAATCGATGTTTGGTGGGCGTGACCGCCAGTCCCCCAAACCCGACGATGTCACCGGTGGAATTGCGAGAGATCATGCTCGCCATGGCACTCGCCCGGGAAATGGTGCGAATGTCTTCCGGGCTGCAGTCTGCCGCCGCCGCCAATTGGATCTCTGAGACCGGGTCGCCCGCCAACAGCTCCCGATAGAGTGTAAGGGCAATGCCACGCTCAGCATCGCTGAAGTAGCAGAGCTTGGTGGTCAGCGCTCGGAAGACATGCGCAATCGGTGGGGCGGAACCTGTCATTCGACTCTTTCAGTTACCCCAGAGATGCGTATGACCGGGGCGGGAAGCGACGACCCCTTCAATCTCTCGCACCATCAGTGCACTGGCCTGTCGAGCAAGGCGCCGTCCGCTGGGTTCACCTGGACCGAGGTGTACCGATAGGTGAACCGCTCATCTCCCTGCAGGAAGGCGGCATCCCGAAAGAGCCGGAGCCCCTCCTGCGGTTGCCAGTGCCCGAAGACCACAATGACTGCGGGGGAGCCCGGGTTCAGGTGATCCTCCAGTTGCAGTCCAATCGGCAGCGTATCGTTTCGAGCATAGTAGAGCACGACGTCACCACCGAGATCGTCTTTGAACCCAATCGCGAAGGCCTCACTTCCGCGGAAGGTGGTCTCCCCGGTGAATACCGGTGCGGTCAGGCGAGTCTTGGGGGCGAGGGCGAGGAGGTGCAGCTCGTGACCCCGAATGAATGTCCGGATCGAAGCCGCAAGCGCTCTCACGGAATCGCCCTCCAGTTGCCACCCACCAACCGAGTCAATGCCAGCGGTCAGGTGTCCGCTGGGGGTGGTTTGCTGGAATCGAACGCGTCCATCGCTGGCCGAAGTCACATGGGTCTCGAATTCTCCTCCGGGGCCGGAGCCGGTCGCGACGGCGTCGATCAGATCGACGCCGGCCAAGGTCTCCACACCGCCAATGGCGCGAAGGGCACCGGAGAGAATGACCTCCGGATCGGGAATGGGATCTGAGCTGCAGCCGCTCTGGAGGGCCCCCAGGAAGGCGATCATGCAACTGAGAGAAGAGCGACGGAGAACGCGTGTGCTCACTACTACCTCTTTGTGATAGGAATACGAGTCGGATTCTGTTGCGATTGATAAATATATGCCACCGCGGCAGATGCGAGCTCGCGAACCAAAGAATCGGTATCTATCGCCACGGGAACGGCCTTGAGCCCCTGGGCCACGACGGCATCCCGAAGTGTGGCACTGACGATGTAAATGGCAAGGTTGACCGCCAGCCCAGCCCGAGCCGATCGCCTCCCTTCACGTTCCAGGTGGGCCAGGAGTCGATCACGAACCCCGCCACCCACCGATTCATAGTACCCTCGCGCCCGCTCCACGAAGAGGGTCGCGTCGTCGGGGTGGGCATGTCGGCGTATCTGGTCGATACTGACCCGGTGTTGCCGAAGCACTTCCGCGACCGCGCGAAGGTAGCAGTGGAGAATCTCCACCGGTTCGAGTTCCCGTTCTTCCGTTCCGGCGAAAGCACTCTCCACCGCATCAGCCACGAGGTGGTGAATCTGATCGTCGAGGGCGTGGAGGAGAGCGGCTTTGCTGGCGAATCGAGCGTAGAACCCTCCGACGGATACCCCAGCTCGTCCGGCGATGTCGCTAACAGAGACCTCGCTGTATTCCTTGGTGGCCAGGAGGGCGAGGGCGGAGTCGAGAATGGCCCGAGCGGTCTTTCGACTGCGAGCCTGCAGGGCGGGTAGTGGGCCGGCGGGGTTCACAGTATAAGAATACGAGTCGTATTCTTATAAATCAATCGGTGGCCTATTCCATCTGGTTTCTCAGAGGGTCGGCCCCATCAGAACTCTCTTTTCTTCATCTCCTTGAACAAGCGCTGCGTTTCCCGATCCTCAGCGTTCCCGATACGAAGGGTGTCGTCGTACTGGGCTCGCCGATCCTTCTTCGGGGGGTTGCTCTTGGCGGCGTTCTTTTTGGCAAGGGCCTCAATGCGCTTGTCATCCTGCTTCGACATAGACTCTCCCGTCGGCTGGGTCAACCAATAAAGCTAGTCCTATCGGGGCTTAGGCGGGAGCCAACTCTTCCCCTCCCCGCACCCTCCGACATTTCGTCATGACGGTCGACTATCGGTCTGGGCTCGTGATACTGCAGGTTCACCCGAGGTACGCAACACGGTCCCCGGGGGGAGGGCACTCACCCCCCGGGACCTGATGACGACGGCTGCATCTCGCTTTCGAGGGTCGGTCCCCCATCCCATCGATTGACAATCAGGGCGGCTCGGAACAGTTCGTCAGCTGCCTGAAGGAGTTTCCCGGTCAGACGAGGGGGAAGGTCAGGATGCTGGTCGAGGAACCGGACCACCGTCTCCGCCGCGGTAATCGACTGGTGTCCGTCGAGCGTGGCGTTCATCCACCGCAACGGAAAGAAGATGTCCCCGGTCTCCTGGATCTCTGGAAGCAGGTTGAGGCTAGGCTCCAGAAACTTTTCTGCCGCAGGAGAGCGGAGCGGGTGATTGAGATACCCCATCGCATCCAACACCCAACGTTCGCGTCGGCGTTGGTCCACCGACCGAAAACTTTCGAACAACGAATCCCGCACCGATTCCTCCGCCGACAGGGCACCCCGCACAAAGGCAAAGCGCCCGATGCGATCGGGGTTGGTAAGCCGTTCCGCCTGTTGATCGAGGATGCTATCGGCATCGGCTCCGGCCCGGAGCGCAAGGGCTTCCGCCAAGGTGGTGTACTGTGGCTCCGAGAGGGTAAGGCCAACCGGCGGCGTTTTGGTGCGCCAGATCTGCTCCAACCGCGTGATCGCTTCCGCGGTGGTGGTGATCGAGACAAGCACCGGGAAGATGGCTCCCTTGGCTTGGGGGCCGGTGGCTTCCTCCAACATCTCCCACAGGACCTGCTCCAGAACTGGGGCGACAGCATTCCGCTGGGTTGGCGATAGGAATCGCCAGAAGGTGGTTTGCACCAGACCCAGCAACTGCTGCACGATCAGTTGATCGGGTTCGGTGGGAATGGCGCCAACCAGAGCGTCGAGGAAGGACCGTGGGGGAAGCTCCCCGGCGAGGACACTCTCCCAGAGGGCGGCCCATCCCACCGCCCGGGTGAGTGGTCTCTCCAGCGTCCCCACTCGGCGGAGAAGCCGAACCCGGCTGACCGAATCGAGGACCATCCGGCCGTAGCTCAGACCGTCGGCACCGGGAAGGACAAAGCCTGGGGTCGTACCCGGCGCGAGTGTGATAGCGACGGTGTCAGTGGTCTCCGAGAGGTCGAGCGATTCTGTAGTGACCGAACCTCCCTCTCCCACTTCGATCGCGACCGCTACCGTTTGTGGCCAGCGCAGGTTTCGCCCCGGTCGAGGATCATCTTGTGAGAGGGTCAGCTGGTCGCCGGTCCGCGTGACCCGGAGCTGGGGACGCCACGGTTCTTCCACCCAGGCATGGCTCCAGGAGGTCAGGTCTTCCTCGGTGCGGGCATCGAGCACGCTGATAAGATCACTCCAGGTGGCGTTTCCGTATCGATGTGCGGTGAGATACTCCCGGAGCCCATCCCGCATCGCCGCCTCACCGACGAGTTGCTCCAGTTGGCGCATGCCGATCGGGGCCTTCTGGTAGATGATCGCGCCGTAAAGGGAGCCGGCGTCACGCAGGTTATCGAGCGGTTGTCGGATGGGATTGGCGCCCAAGGTGCGGTCGACACCGTATGCGGTTGGGTGATGGGCGAGAAAGAACCGGAGGCGGTGGTCGATGTTGGGGAAAGACGGCTCGACAATCTTTGCGGCCATGAAATTGGCGAACACCTCCTTCATCCAGACGTCGTTGAACCACTCCATGGTAACCAGGTCGCCAAACCACATGTGAGCCGTCTCGTGGGCGATGACGCTGGCCCGTCCAAGATACTGATTCTGACTCGCCGATTGATCGAGAAAGAGGCTCCCAGCCCGATACCAGACGGCTCCGGGGTGTTCCATGCCCCCGAACTGAAACGAGGGTATCGCGAAGAACGCGAATTTCTCGAAGGGGTAGGGGATACCGGTATATTCCTCGAGCCATGCGAGAGCTGTGGCGTGTAGATCGAAGATTGCGTCACGGTTGTGGGATACCTTGGCACTGTCGGTTTCGCGGTGATACATGGTGAGTGTGCGTCCGTCCCGTTCGGCGGTCTCCACTGACAGCCGTCCGGCACCGAACGAAAAGAGGTAAGTACTGATGGGAGCGGTTTCCGCGAAGGTCAGGAGATGCCGATCGGTGGTGATAGTATCCACCGTTACAACCGGCCCGTTTGAGAGGGCGGTCCACGCGGTGGGGATTTCCAACGTGAGGCGGTAGCGGGCCTTGATGTCGGGCTGATCGAAGGAGGGAAAAGCGGTGGAGGCCCTATCGGGGACGAACAGTGCGTAGAGGAAGTCTTCGTTTCGGTTGAGCGCATCGTCGGCTGCACTAAACACCGCCGAGATGGTGTGGGCCCCCGGGCTTACCGCTTCCTTGGGGAGCACGATATGTCCTTCAGGGGTGCGGTAGGCAACAGGATGACCATCCAGCCACAGGGAGTCGAGGTGATCGGGTGAGGTGCGGAAGTCCAAGACAAGGGGGCCTTCGAGTGTGTCGGTCCGGAAGTGCAGGGTAAGGTGACCGGTGACCGGTTCGGATGGGAGTTCGGGGATAACGAAACGGAGGTCGTACCGCACATCGTGGATGGTGGCCGCGCGAGATTGGGCCAGCGAGTGGGTCACTCCGAGGACAGGGTCATGGGGGCTGGGGGTGCATCCCCCCACGAGGATCAGCCATCCGATGAACCAACGCGATGATGCCATCGTTTCTCCCGGTCAGGAGAGAGAAGCTGCCCCCGGTGGGGGGCGTGGTCAACTATTGCTCCAGCCGACGGTGAAGGCTGGAACCAAGGAAAGGAAATAGCTGCTACGTGGCTGAACCGGACGACTGCGATGTGAATCCGCACTCGCGATGGCTACCGTCGCAGAACGGCTTCTTGGCGCTGGCTCCGCAACGGCAGAGGTGTACCCGACCAGCCTTTTCGATGACCTCGCCGGACTCGGTTTGGATACGTACCGGACCTTCGACTCGAACGGGGCCGTCGGTGAGGAGTTCTATCTGGACAGTGTGGGGGGGAGTGGAGTCTTCAGAAGCTGTCGGGGGGGGAGACAGAGGGCGGCTCTCGGTTGATGGTGATGACGGAATGTGGAGCGCGCCGGAGGGGCAGCGCGCGACGGCGGCGCCTACCTCTTTGGCCGGAGCGTGTTCAAGCTGAATCCAACGACGTTCTTTGATGTTGAAGACGCGGGGTAGGGTTCGGAGGCACACGCCGGAGTGAACACAGATGTTTGGGTCGAACGTGACCGTCACCTGCTCGGTGGCGTAGGTTTGGATGCGTTTGCTCATTGGACTCATCTCTGCCATCGCTCTCGATGGATCCTACCCTGAGGCGACGGCCTTCCGGATCCGCTCGAGTTGTCGCCGATGGACCAAGTCGTGTCCGGCATAGAGGATGACTTGGTGGCGAAGTGATTCTTCGCCCCGTTCGGCGTGGACTCCTACTCGATTGAAGTCTTCTGGGGTGGCCCGTCCGAGCAACCAGAGATTGGCCCTTCGTAACGTCCCAAAAAGTGTCATCGCATCGCCCGGATCGGTGTCCTTGTATCCCAGACGTTTCACCCACTCATCCTGGTCATAGGGTGTGAGGCTCGGACGGTCTTCGGCGAGGATGAGTCGCAGCCGAAAACCCCAGACCAGCTCCGAATCTGCCAAATGCTGCAGCAGCAATGCGGCCGACCACTTCTCGGGTGCCTCACGTTGTCGGCACTGCTCGGAGGTCAAGCCCATGACGGTGGACTCCAAGGCATTGGGTGTGGTGTGAAGAATCGTCATCGGATCTTGGTCGCCAACCAGGGCCAAGACGGCGTTGATGTATTGCGCGGTCGCGTCGGCATTGGCTCCGGAGCGGTTGCTAAGAATCGATGGTTGGTCGGTCATTGGCGGACGGCCTTCATGGTAGGTCCCACCGGCTCAGGCAAACCAGTAGGCGTAAGCGGACAGGATCGAGGTGCAACATGGACAATAGCCCTGGGGCTGCGTGAACTCCAGAGTGAAGTGTATCCTGAAATCAGCCGCCGAGTCGGCCAACGGTGCGGTGTGGTTGCGCGTAGTCAGGTGGATCGGTACTCTCGTGGCAGCCGGCCAGGTCCGGCCCATTCCCAATCTCGAAGGTCAGGAGATCGTATGTCTCGAATGATCGGGTCGGTTCGCCGGCTTGCTCGGGTGCTTGTGCTGGCCTCGGGCATGCTCCTCTACGGCTCTCTCGCATGGGGGCAAGCCCAGAAGAACGACGAAGCATACACCAAGAAGATCAAGGAATTTCTCCAAGACGATCGGATCACCACCGAGCTGGTCGACCATCTTCCCGCCTCAGAAACAGTGCCAACGCCGCTCGCCTTTCTGGGTCGGATCATCGGTACTCCCGGTGAGTTGACGTATGCCAAGGATATCCATCGGTACTTCGAGGCATTGGACGCGGCGTCCGATCGAGTCTCCACCTGGTCGATAGGCAAGAGCGAGGAAGGCCGCGATATGGTGGTCCTCGCGGTGGCGGATGCCGAGACCATTCGATCATTGGAGCGTTACAAAGGCATGCTCAAGGCGTTGACCGACTCGAGAGTGACGACCCAAGCGCAGGCCCGACAGCTACTCGACGAGGCGAAACCGATCTATTGGCTCACCAGCGGCATGCACTCGCCGGAGACCGGTGGCCCGGAGATGTTGATGGAATTGGCCTATCGACTCGCTGTTGAGGAGACGCCGTTCATCCAGAATATTCGGAACAACGTGATCACGTTCATCACTCCAGTCATCGAAGTGGACGGCCGGGAAAAACAGGTCGACACCTACTATTTCAATAAGGACCGCGGCCAGGGTGAGAATCGTCTTCCGTTGATGTACTGGGGGAAGTACGTCGCCCACGACAACAATCGCGATGCGATGGGTCAATTTCTCGCCTTGACGCGGCACGTGACCAAGTTCTTCCTGGAGTGGACTCCCACGGTCATGCACGATCTGCATGAGGCACAGTCCTATCTCTACTCCTCCACCGGCACCGGACCCTACAACGAGTCGCTCGACGCGATCACCGTCAGTGAGTGGTGGATGTTGGCGCAGAACGATGTGATGGAGATGACCAAGCGTGGTGTGCCTGGCGTGTGGACGTACGGGTTCTACGATGGGTGGACTCCGAACTATATGTTCTTCATTGCGAACGCCCACAACTCTATCGGCAGGTTCTATGAAGTTCAGAGTTACGGACCGGATATTCGGAAAGGCCTGCGGGTAGCGTCGCGCACCACGAGTCGGGAGTGGTTCCGCCCCAATCCACCGTTGCCAGTGATCGATTGGGGGCCCCGCAATAACACCAATATTCAACAATCAGCGGTGTTGTTTTCGTTGAGTCACGTCGCCACGAATCGACATCTCTATCTCGAGAACTATTGGCTCAAGAACAAACGGGCGGTGGAGAAGGGAAAGACGGGATCGACGCACGCATGGGTGATTCCAGTCGACCAGCGGCGGAAGGCCGATGCGGCCGATGCCGTGAATGAACTCATGCGGCAGGGGTTGGAAGTGCAGCGGGCCACCTCGGATTTTTCCGCGGGTGCCCTCAACGTACACCGTGGCGACTACATCATCCGCGCCGACCAACCCTATCGTACGTTGGCTGACATGTACTTCTCGCTGCAGAACTTCTCGCCGGACAACCCCAGGCCCTACGACGATACCGGATGGACCTTCCCCCTGATGCGGAATGTGCAGATTGTGGCGGTGAGTGATTCCGGTGTGCTGAAACAGAAGATGTCACGGGTGACCACGCCGGTGCGAGCCGCCGGTGGGGTGACCGGCTCGGGGAGTGTCTTGGTCGTAGATCACACGACGGACAACAACCTGATGGCGTTTCGGTTCAAGCACGCTGGTGTTTCGATGCAGGCTGCCGAAGAGGACTTCGACCTGGGAGGACACCACTTCCGTGCTGGCGCCTTCATCATCCCGAACGCCGACCAAAGTGTGCTCCAGCCGACCCTGACGGAACTCGGTCTCTCGGCGTGGGCGACCAACGCGGCCCCCGAGGTCGCAACGCATGAACTCGACGTCCCCCGCATCGGGTATGTGCATAGTTGGCAGCGAACGCAGGATGAGGGTTGGGTTCGCGCGGCACTCGATACCTACGGGGTGCCCTATACCTATTTTGCCGACCAGAAGTTGCGGGAAGGAAATCTCCGATCGCTGTACGACGTGATCATTTATCCTCACGTCGGTGGCAGCGCGACCTCGCAAGTCAACGGGATCGTCGCAACTGGTTCCCAGCCGCTGCCCTACAAGCGATCCGACGCCACACCCAACCTCGGTGCCCTGGATCAGAGTGACGATATCAGAGGTGGAATGGGAATCGAGGGCTTAGCGGCGCTTGCCAAGTTCGTGGAGGAAGGTGGGACGCTGATCGTCGAAGGAGCGACGTCGACGATCTTCCCCGAGTATGGCCTTCTCTCCGGGGTGACCGTAGAGACACCCGCCGACCTCTTTGCACGTGGCTCGATCATGCGGGGTATCATCGCAGATACCAAGAGTCCGATCGCCTACGGATACGAGGGTTCGCAACTTCCCGTCTACTTCAATCAGGGCCCCGTCTTGTCTGTTGGAGGGGGCGGCTTCCGCGGATTCAGAGGAGGGGGCGCTGCCCGGGGCCAGAACACGACACCGATGGCCACGCGGCTGCGTCTGTCGCCCTTTGAACAAGACTCGACGCGACCGCGGAGACGCCCAGGTGCGGGTGCTGGGGGTGGAGGAGCGGACCCTGACGCCGCCGCTTTTCGCCAACAGGCCCGCGCCTTTGGGTTGAACCTCGAGGCCTCCCGTCCCCGAGTGGTCATGCGGTTTCCCTCCAACCCCAGCGAGATGCTGCTCTCCGGCACTCTTGATGGGGGGAGCGCGCTCGCCAATCGAGCCCAGGTGCTCGATGCAGGCCTCGGTGACGGCCATGTCGTGATGTTTGCGATCCGACCATTCTGGCGTTGGCAGACCCAGGGATCTTTCTTCCTTGGATTCAATGCCATTCTCAATTGGAACGATCTCGACGCCGGGAAGGCCGCCCCGCCGGAGACGACAGACGACCGCGGGAACTGAGGTCACGCACTGGCCTCACTGATCACGCATCCGATTGCCGCGTGGGCGTTGGGGGCCTGGGTTCCACGAACCCGGGTCCCTCGGCGCATGTGGGGCCTCCTCGTCCTCTGTACCGTTCTCCCGGATGCGGATGTCCTCGGCTTCAAAATGGGGATTGCCTACGGTGACCTTTGGGGTCATCGTGGTCTGACCCACTCTCTCCTCTTTGCTGGCTTGCTGGCCATCAGCCTTCTGCCGCTGACCCCCAAGTTGTTTCGTCAAGAGCTTGGCTTCGGGCGAGTCGCCCTGGTGCTCTTTCTCGCCGCCACGTCGCACGGGGTCCTCGACGGGATGACCGATGGTGGACTCGGGGTCGCGTTTTTCGCCCCATTCGACACCACGCGCTACTTTCTCCCTATCCGTCCACTCCATGTGTCGCCGATTGGACTGGCTCCGTTTCTGTCTTCCCGCGGACTTCACGTGCTCCAAAGTGAGGTGGTATGGGTTTGGATGCCTGCCCTCCTGATAGGACTGGCCGGACATCACTGGCGCCGATTTCGAGGGGGACGGGGTCGGTGAAATCCGGACGATGGGGTTCTTTGGTATGGATCGGTTGTCTGCTGATGGGGTGCACCGCGATACCAGTGCAGGTTCCGGAACAGAGCCGGCTCATTCCGGCAACCGGCCTCGATGACAGTCTACCAAGTATCCGCCACTATCTCGCCCCGAAGCGAGTGGGCGCGATCGCCGTCGATGGTCGGTTGGATGACTCCGCGTGGGCCGAGGTGCCGTGGACGGAGTCGTTCGTCGATATCGAAGGGGCGCGTCGTCCCCCTCCTCTTTGGTCGACCAGAGTCAAGATGACTTGGGATGACTCGGCCTTCTTTGTCGCCGCGGAGATCAAAGAGCCTCACTTGTGGGCCACGCTCCACGATCGGGATGCGGTCATCTTCCAAGACAACGACTTCGAGGTGTTTGTCGATCCGGACAACGATACGCATCGGTACTTCGAACTCGAAATCAATGCTCTCGGAACGGTCTGGGATCTTTTCCTTTCCAAACCTTACCGCGATGAGGGATCGGCGGTGAATGCGTGGGATATTGCGGGGTTGCAGTCGGCGGTGCACCTCTACGGTACCCTCAACGATCCATCCGACCGCGATCGGGGGTGGTCGGTAGAACTGGCTATTCCGTGGAAGGCATTTACCGACAGCGGCGGGATCGATCACGTTCCCCCTCGAGTCGGTGATCAATGGAGAGTCAATTTTTCTCGGGTCCAGTGGCAGGGTGATCCTGCCGAAACAGGGTACGACAAGCGAAGGACCGCGGAGGGGGTGGTCCTCGACGAAGCCAACTGGGTGTGGTCACCTCAGCAGGCGATCAACATGCACCTGCCTGAGATGTGGGGTGTCGTCCAGTTTGCCGATTCGATAGGCGCTTCCTCGACCCTTGTGCCCGATGCCGAGCGAACGCCGCACTGGATTCTCAGGCGGATCTACTATCGCGAACGGCTCTACGCCGCCGAGCATGGCGCCTATGCCCCAACGGTCGTTCGGTTGGGGCTCCAGGTTGTGCCGCCAGGGCTTGTGATATCGGGAACACCGGTATCCTACTGGGCGACGATCCCCACCGCGGACGGGGCAGGGGAGTGGCATATCGGCCCCGATGGACGTCTCTGGCGAGACTAATGGCAGCGGAGGTGCATGATGCGACGGCGAACCTTTCTCGAACTCACCTCGGCAGCGGCTACTGGGACGGTCCTCGGCTCGTTGGCCGGTTGCGCGCAGTCAGCGCCGATGATGGGATGGGCGTGGGTGCACGGTGGCGCTCAAGGCGATCGGTCGGATTGGCGAAGACGGTTCGAGCCCCTTGCCGGGGCCGGTGTGCACGGGGTGTTGGTGTCTGGGGGCGATATGGAAGTGTTAGGCGATGCTGCCCATGCGGCAGGGCTCACCTTCCATCGGTGGATGTGGATGTTGAACCGGAATGGTGACGATTGGGCACAAACCAACCACCCCGAGTGGTTCAGTGTCAGTCGGAACGGCGATTCGACGCTGACGACTCCGCCGTATGTCGCGTACTACCGTTGGGTGTGCCCGACACGTCAACCGGTACGCGACTATCTCAGCGGCTTGGTGGATGAGGTCGCTCGCCACCCGGTGGTCGACGGCGTGCATCTCGACTACATCCGATACCCCGATGTCATTCTGCCGCGGGGGCTCTGGGATAAGTATGGGCTGGTGCAAGATCGGGAGTTTCCCGAGTTCGACTTCTGCTACTGCGATGTCTGCCGTCCCACGTTTCAGGCGCTGACCGGCGACGACCCGCTTCTCCTTCCCGACCCGACCCAGGATGTTCGCTGGCGGGAGTTTCGCTGGGACAGCGTCACAGCCACCGTCAAGGAACTGTCCGACGCGGTACGGGCACGCGGGAAGCAAATCTCCGCAGCAGTCTTCCCAACGCCCACGATTGCCCGACAACTGGTTCGGCAGGCCTGGGAGCAGTGGGCACTTGATGCCGTCTTCCCGATGCTGTATCACGGATTCTACGAAGAAGAGATTCCGTGGATTGCCTCGTCCACGGCGCTTGGGGTCAAGGCGCTTCCAGCTGCAGAGCCATTGTACGCGGGTCTGTACCTCCCTGATCTCGGTCCCGTCGATCTGGGCGCTGCGATCGATGCCGCCCGTCAGGGCGGAGCGCGTGGAGTCTCACTCTTTGAGATGGGGGGACTCTCAGAGGCGCATCTGGAGGTCCTCGCCGACAGGCTTCGGGTGGGCTAGCGTCGCTCACCCCGAAACCGACCCTCCCTCGGTTCCGTAGAGCCGCCCATGATCTTTCTCCTTCTTCTCACGGTCGCTTTGATCGGGCTCGGCCTCACCGCGCTAGGGTTGCCTGGGCTCTGGCTGTTTCTTCTCGTCGTGCTCGGTGTCAAGCTCGCCCACCTTGCTCCGGCGCTGACTTGGTTGGCGGTGCTCATTGCGGTTGGTCTGGTGCTCCTCGCCGAAGGGGTGGAATGGGTGGCATCGATCCGATGGACGACGCGCCACGGTGGGTCGTCCAAGGCCGGATGGGGGGCTCTCATTGGCGGCATCATTGGTGCGATGGTGGGTCTTCCCATTCCGGTGCTTGGATCGGTCATCGGATCGTTCTTTGGTTCGTTTCTGGGTGCGCTTCTGGTCGAGCTATCGGCCTCTCGAGATTATGCCAAGGCTGGCCAGGTCGCGTGGGGTGCCCTTCTGGGCCGGATCGTCGCCACGACGATGAAGATTGGTCTTGGCGTTGTGGCCTCGGTAGTGGTTCTGTGGTCAGCCTGGGGCTGAGATCGGCTGGATGGCCGTGCCAGCGACTCACCCGCAAGTTGTTCTCCTGACGAATCCCGATTCCTGATCGTCGCGTGTGTAGGGGGACGGCCCCGTTGGCCGTTTGTCCCCATCACGAGGGAACTCGATGCCCGCGACCCACACCCCATCTGTCTCCGACTCACGCGTCGAGCTGACCCAACTCATGCGTCCCCAACACGCCAACTTTCGGGGGAATGTCCACGGCGGTACACTGTTAGCCTTGATGGATGAGGTTGCCTATGCCTGCGCTACGAAGTTCAGCAGTGCCTACTGCGTGACGGTTGCCGCTGACGCAATCGAGCTGGTGGCGCCGGTACGCGTTGGCGACCTTCTCACCCTGACCGGTGCTGTGACCTCCACCGGACGGAGTTCCATGGAGATCGGAATCACGGTGACGGCGGGCAATCCGCGAATCCCGGGTGATTGTCGTGATACTTGTCGCTGCTTCTTCACCATGGTGGCGATCGACGATGCTGGGAAACCCCAGCCCGTGCCCCAGGTCAGGCTCGAAACCCCCGGTGACAAGCAGATGCACTGCGAAGCACAACTCAGGCGCGATCTGAGGAAGCGGTATCAGGAAGAGTTGGCGAAGGGTGTTTGCCTCCTCCCGCCGGGTGGCGAAGAAGGGTGAAACCGCTCATCAGCAGCTCTGCAGATCAGGTCTCCTCCTCGTCCACAAAGTAGGCCTGACGAAGGAGTGTGATGACTGCTGCAAAATTCCGTTCATGCCCGTCGATCACTTCCTCTCTCCTGGCCTCCTCCTGTCGGAGGTTCAGAGCCGAAGCGATTTCGAGGGCGGTCTGACCGTCTCGTGTTCGAATCGAAGGGTCCGCACCCGCCCGAAGCAGCATCTGGACAAACTCACTGGTATCGTTCGTGAAACGCATGCGGGCAGCGGCATGCAGCGCGTTTGCTCCCGCTGGCTCCTGGAGGGCATTGGGGTCGGCGCCGCGAGTAAGAAGGAGCTGGCCAACCTCCACATGCCCGACTGATGCAGCACAGAGCAGCTCCCCGTCGTCAAGGTGAGCGCCCCGGTCGAGGAGTAGGGTGGCGGTCTCCACCTGGTTGCCGAACGCGGCCCATCCCAGGGGGCTGAGATGTGTGGTCCGATCGTTGGCGAGTGCTGGGTCAGCATCGAGAAGGATCTTTACCCGATCGAGCATGCCGAGTATGGCTGCGGCACAGATGTCAACGGTGGCACCCCGTGTGAGGAAATACTCGGTTATTGCTTGGTGGCCATGTTCGATCGAGTCGTGAAGGGCAGTCCGGCCCGCGTCATTCAACGCATCAATCGGGACGTCGAGTTCGACCAACGTCTGGACGAGTTCGGTGTGCCCGCAGAGCACCGCGAGATGAAGGCCGGTCCCGCCGTGACCGGGTGGATGGTGAGGGAGTGTTGCGTTGGCCCACTCGGGGTGACGATCGAGCAGTGCGGCAACCTCCGGCTGATCACCATTTCGGATCGCGGTGAAGTACGCCTCGATCACGACGGGTTCCCTTCGGCCCTCGAAACATCCCGAGGAGCGGTCAACGATCGCCAGGTTGAGGACTTCGGTCCACGACCATCTCCAGAGGACCTACCGTGGAGGTGTCGCCACGCCCAGGGACCAAGGTACTTGAGTCCCCATTGCAACTCGGCCTGAAGACGATTCCACCCACTCATCTGGGGGAGTGTCGGAAGAAGTGGGAGACGCCAAGAGTCGTCCGCGCCGGGAAGATGCAGCGCATTGGCGAGGGCATGGGCAATTCGGGCATGGCCGTCTGCGTTGGCGTGGAGGCGGTCAGGAGCCCAGAGCCGGGGGTCGGTGGCGACCTCGACGGCGGCCATGTCGACCAGCACGGCGCCGGACTCATTCGATATCGAGCGAATCATCTGGTTGAGGATGTCGACGCGACCAGCAACCAGGCGGGCCAGCGGCATGATCGGGGTCAGGTCGGGGAGGGTGAACGTGAGGAGGGTTGCCCCACTGCCGACAATGGCATGGTGCATCGCTCTGAGGTCGTTGCCCACCTGGCCTGCTTCGAAGCGCCAGCCAACGACATCGTTGGTGCCGGTGAATAGAGTGACGAGGTCAGGGCTGAGGGCAAGTGCTGGCGCAAGCTGCTCGTGGTGAATGCGTTGCGTGCGTCTCCCACGTATCGCCAGGTTCGCATACAACAACGTGCCCTGTACGGTAGCAAGATGGGTGGCTAAGCGGTCGGCCCACCCACGATACCCTCCCTGTCCATCGGGGTCATCGAGCCCCTCGGTGGAGCTGTCGCCAATCGCGACGTACCTGGCGAACCCAGTGAAGGCGTGGTGCGTGCTCAAGGAATTGGCGGCTGTAGGCTCATTTATGTTAGGTGTCTCTGTGGTGGAGTCGACGGGCAACGGGGTCACAGCCTGTCCCAATCCCAGATACCATATCGTGTCGCTTTGTCGATGCGGTGCCCGGATTGCTTCAGGGTGAGGAGGATGTTGCCGCGGTGGTGGCTGTCATGGGCGATAAAGTAGGCCAGTGTCTGAATGGGACCGCGCTTGAACCCACCAATCCCCTTGGTGCCGGCACCGGCGCCGGTGAGAAGCTCTTCGACCACGGCGGTAGACGCAGCCAACGCTTTTTTGAGTTGGGTCTTGGTAGGGCGATCTGCGGTCGCAAAGACCGCAAGGGGAGTGGCGAGATGCTTGGCGCGTCTTTGCAGGTGCCAGACCCGCACATTGTGGAGATGGGCAAACTGCCGGATGACGTCTCGTCCCCCACGAGTCGAGAGGGTCGCGGCCATGCCCTTGGCATCGATACTATCGATAAGCTTGAGATTGATCCGATGATTTGTACGCCAGGCCTCGACCAACTTGTCACGCATGAGGGGGCGCCTTTCGACGCGACGTCAGCACGCGACGCTACCAATGCGGAAGGTCAACCGTAACGTCACTTGCGTCCCAATCGCGTGACGAGGCCTTGGGCAACGTCGGCCAATGCGGTGTGTTCTGGGAAACGCTCGTCATTTGGGTGTTGATCGAACTCCTCCACAAGGTCACGAAGCATGTCGGCGCTTCGTCGAAGCTTGAATCGGTGGACTGTTGTTGGGGACATTGTCCCTTTCCCAGCCGACATAATGGCCCAGATGTTGGTTCGAAGGGAGTCCACTGAGGCTTTCAAATCATCGAGCCCAACGGGGGTAACCGGGGCCTTCATCAGTCTGGCGTCGACTTCCGTCAGGAGCCGCTGTAACCCGATCAACTGCTGGGGCAGGGATTCTTCCGTCATGGCAACTCCGGCGTCGTGTCTACCCGTGGGGGGATCATGTTTGACAGCTGTCAATATGTGCCTCGTGTCGTCGTGGCGCCAGCCGGAGTGAGTGTCCAGCGTGGCTCACATCTCCACGGCGTGTTCCTGAGGATTCCGGTTGTCGTGGGCAGGTGTCTGGTCGGACACTCAACTTCTAGGAGTGTGATGCGGTCGTCTCCCTCCAACGCCGGTAGAGATACACCGGAATCCCCAGTGCGATCAATCCGCCGCCGACCAACGCATTGTGCGGGTTGACGGCGATTGATCCCATCACAACCCAAATCGAAGCGAGGATGAACAGGGCAGGGGTGACGGGATAGCCAGGCACGCGGAAGTGGGGAGGTGTCGCGTCCGGATGACGGCGATCCCGTGCACGATAGACGAACAGGCCAGACACGGTGAGTGCAAAGAAGATCCAGTCGCCAAAGGTCACATAGTCCACCAACTGACTGAACGTGCCCGACAGAGTGAGCACGACGGCCCAGAGGCCCTGCAACATGATGGCTGCAGAAGGGGTGCGATAGCGGGGATGGAGCTTGGCAAGGCGTGGAAAGAAGGCACCATCGGTTGCCATCGCCTGGAGAACGCGAGGGGTCGCGAGGATCACGACGTTGAGAAAGCCGAAAGCGGAAATGGCAATGATGGCCGAAATGAACATGCCCCCAGCCCGGCCTCCGAGCAGGGCGGTCATGACATCGGCGGCCGGCGCTGTGCTTGCGGCGAGTCCTTCCGGGCCCAATACTTTGAGATAGGCGATGTTGACCAGGAGGTAGGTGGTCACCACACCAATGACACCAATGACCAAGGCACGAGGCAGGGTCCGTTCTGCATCGACCACTTCTTCGGCGATAAAATTGGTTTGCTGCCAGCCGCCGTAGCTGAAGAGCACCGGAACGAGTGCGGCACCGAGCAATCCGATCATGGAGGCTGGGCCGGCCGGTTGGGCTGGTATTTCGGCGACGGCCTGTCCTCGGACTGGTCCCACCAGGGCCAGACTCGCGAGGACCAATGCGCCGATCCCGAGCAGCTTGAGGACGGTGAAGAGATTGAGGGTGATTTCGCCCGGTTTGACTCCGAGATAGTTGATCCCCGAGAGCAGGATGATGGCGACGATTGCAATGCTGGTGGACCACTCGGTCCCGAGTCCCAGAAAGGCCAGGAGGTAGTCGGCGAAGGTCACTCCGACGGCGGCGATGGCACCGGTGGCAATGACCAACAACAGGGTCCACCCGTACAGAAAGGCCGGAAGCGAACCGAGGGTCTCACGGAGGTAGACATACCCCCCTCCGGCTTTTGGTCTTCGGGCGGCGAGTTCACCGAAGCAGAAGGCGCCGATCAGTGCAATGACGCCTCCCAGGGCCCAAACGCCGAGGATCATGCCGGGTTGGTGAAGCCGATCGGCGACCACCGCTGGAGTGCGGAAGATGCCTCCACCGATGATTCCCCCCATGACGGCCATGATCGCCGAAAACAATCCGAGTCGACGGGCGTAGGTGGTGGTCATATGCTCCCGAGGGTGGATGAGGGTAGGCGTGGGTGGTGGTGAAGTCGGTGAGCGGGCTCAGTTATAGTACGGGTCAGGAAGGGGATCGGCCAGCGCCCAGGAAAAGGGCTTCCTCTCGCGCCTGGGCGCGAAGGCGCGGTGGCCATCCCAATACCATCTGTTCGATGGAAGGAGGAGCAGTGCCGCAGCGTGCACCGGTAGGAACACATCTATTCAGTCCCATGTTGCTCCGCGGTGTCGAGATCAGAAACCGAGTTGGTGTCTCTCCGATGTGTCAGTACAGCTCGGAGGACGGCTACGCAACCGATTGGCATCTGGTACATCTCGGGAGTCGTGCCGTTGGAGGTGCCGGAGTGGTCATGACCGAGGCGACGGCGGTCACCCCTGAAGGTCGGATCAGCAATCGCGATCTGGGGTTGTGGGAGGAGGGGCATATCGAGATGCTCTCGCGCATCTTCAGTTTTGTTGCCGGTGCGGGTGCGGTACCTGGCATCCAACTCGCTCACGCTGGGCGAAAGGCGAGTACCGCTCCACCGTGGGAGGGTGGGGGGGGGCCGGTTCCTCTCTCGGAGGGTGGCTGGGGCGCCGTTGCGCCGAGCGCAGTGCCTTTTAACGAACAGCATGCGGTACCAACCGCACTCGATCAGGCGGGCCTCGACGCCGTCGTTGCTGCCTTCCGGACGAGCGCGGAACGTGCGCTCAGGGCTCGTGCGCAGGTGATCGAGATCCATGCAGCCCACGGATATCTCATTCATGAATTCCTTTCGCCCCTCGCCAACAAGCGAGACGATGCATATGGTGGCCCGTTACGGCATCGCACCCGACTTTTGCGGGAGATTGTGGAAGGGGTCCGCTCAGTTTGGCCCGAGCGGTATCCTCTCTTTGTCCGGTTCTCGGTAACGGACTGGGTGGAGGGGGGATGGACCATCGAAGAAGCGATCGACACCACTCGGGAACTGGCCAACCTTGGGGT
>JAJCZW010000083.1 GCA_029262155.1 Gemmatimonadota bacterium | reverse complement strand
CCCCGAGCGAGCGTGCTACGGCGCTCCCATCGCTTGAGCCAGGTCAGCCAGTAGATCGTCGACATCTTCGATTCCACAGGAGAGGCGGACCAGACTATCGGTCAAGCCCATACGTTGTCGCATCGCACTTGGGACTGTGGCATGGGTCATGGATGCTGGGTGACCAACCAGGCTCTCAACTCCACCCAACGATTCTGCCAAGGCGAAGATCTGCGTACCCTCGGCAATCCGGTGGGCCAGAGCGACGTCACCGACGTCAAACGAGACCATTCCTCCGAAGTACCCTCCCATTTGGCGTCGCGCCAGATCGTGCTGTGGGTGGGATGGGAGTCCCGGGTAGTACACCTTCTCAACCTTGGCGTTGGTGTCGAGCCACTCGGCGACCCGGCGCCCGTTGGCGTCATGCTGGCGCATCCGGAGGGGGAGTGTCTTCAGACCCCGCAACGCGAGCCAGCAATCCCATGGGCCGGGCACTGCACCGGCGGCGTTTTGCAGGAAGCCGATTCGCTCCGCGAGATCGTCTCGTCGGGTGATGAGCAGACCGCCGACCATATCACTGTGCCCGTTGAGGTATTTCGTAGTGCTGTGAAGCACCAGATCGGCGCCGACTTCAAGGGGACGTTGAAAGACTGGTGTGGCGAAGGTGTTGTCGACGCCGAAGAGAATGCCCCGGCTCTGGGCCAGATCTCCGATCGCTGCCAGATCGGCCAAAGTCATCATTGGGTTGGTTGGGGTCTCGCAGTAGATCAGTTTGGTCTTTGCGGTGACTGCCTGCTCCACGATCTCCACTTCACGCATATCGACGAAGGAGAAATCGACACCGAACCGGCGAAACACCTGTTCCATCAGTCGGTGCGTGCCGCCGTACACTCCTTCGCCACAGACGACGTGGTCGCCACTTTGGAGCAGCTTGAGGATGACATCAAGGGCAGCCATGCCCGATCCAAAGGCGAACCCGTATGTGCCACCCTCCAATGCGGCCACGTTTCGTTCCAGCGCTTCTCGGGTTGGATTCTGAGTACGGGCGTACTCGTATCCCTTGTGTGAGCCAATGCCCGATTGCTTGTAGGTGGATGTTTGGTAGACCGGCGGCATGATCGCCCCCGCGAGGGGGTCCTCAAGGGCCCCGGCGTGGATCGCACGGGTGGCAAGGGCGTGCTCGATATCGGTGTCATGAATACGTGTCATAGGTCCGCTCGTAGGTTGGCGGGAAACGTACCGAGACGCCCGAAGGGCAGGCAAGGCGATTGAACAAACCTGCGCCGGACGATTACGTTTGACCTGTGTCATCCACCGCCTCACCCTCGACCGAATCCCCTGTGGAGACGATGACTCGATGCGTTGTCATCGAGCGCGATCCGTCGGTCCGCGCCCTGATCCATCGGGCGATACAGGTGCAGGGATTGTCGGTCACCGAGGTGGCCACCGGTCGAGAGGCCCTCGCGGCGCTTGAGGTTCATCCGGGCGTCCCCCTGGTCATCTACGATTTTCTCCTTCCCGACCTTGATGGCCTGGCGTTCCTTCGCCAGGTGGTTCGAGGGCATCCCGACACGGCGGTCCTCGTCATGGCGGCGGGGACCGATGTAACCCCCGCAGTGGAGTGCCTTCGGGAAGGGGCGGCCGATTACTTCCTGAAACCGGTCACTGGAGATGAACTCCAGGCTCGGGTCATGAAGGCACTGGAAAAGCGCCGTCTCGTGCTGGAGAACCGACACTTGCAGCAGACCTACAAGGAGCGGCTCGAAGAGAGTATCCGAGGCCTCGCCCAACGGAACAAGGAGATGTTCGTCGGGCAGATCCAGATGGCGGTCCGGATGCTTGAGGCGAAAGACATCTTCACCCGCGGGCACTCCCAGCGGGTGCGACGGTACGCCGAGCGCACGGCGGTGGCCCTGGGGTTTACCGGCGACATCCTGGATCAGATCATGCTCGGAGGGGATTTGCACGATATTGGGAAAATCGGCACTCGTGAGGCCTTGCTCACGAAGCCAGGGCCCCTCACGGATGACGAGTTCCTCGAAATCCAACGCCACGTCTTGGAGGGGGAGGAAATCCTTGAGCCCCTTCGTCGGGATACTCCCGTGGTCCTCCAGATTGTGCGGTCGCATCACGAGCGGGTGGATGGCAGCGGGTTTCCCGACCAGTTGTCTGGGGAGCAGATTCCGCTTCCCGCACGGATCATCAGTGTGGTCGACGCCTTCGACGTCATGACGATGAGTCGCGCGTACCGGCCTTCCCGGACCCCCCGAGATGCGATGAAGGAGCTCATCCGCTGCATCGGAGTACAGTTTGACTCGCAAGTGGTCCGCGCTTTTCAACGGGTGTTCCCCGATGTGGACACGATTTTGGGACCGCGCGTTCCCCCGCCACCAACCCAGGAACCAGTCTGAATGAGTGACACGATGATGTTCAGCGTGTCGGGTCTCCGTGGCTTGGTCGGGATTGACCTGACGCCGGAAGTCGTCGCCCGCTACGCGGCGGCTCTGGGCGCGTGGGCCGCTGATCTGCGTGACGGTCCCGCTTTCCCCCACCCCACCGTGGTCTTGGGGAGGGATGCCCGCACGAGCGGGGCGATGTTTGCCCAGGCCGCTGCTGCGGGCTTTGCGTCGGTGGGAGTAGACGTCATTGACGTGGGCGTCGTGCCGACGCCATCGGTTCAGCTTGCGGTGGAGCATCACCGTGCTGCCGCTGGGCTCATCATTACCGCGAGCCACAATCCGGTTGAGTGGAATGCGCTCAAGTTTGTCGGACCCGACGGATGCTTTCTCAATGCCCCTTCGCTTGATGGTATA
>JAJCZW010000082.1 GCA_029262155.1 Gemmatimonadota bacterium | reverse complement strand
CACTCGTCGTATGACAGGCGGTGCAGTCGGTGGGGAACCCTGCCGCCTGGTGCGCCGGTTGGGTGGTCCCGTTGTAATCGCTCTGGTGACAGGCGACGCAGACGGTGGCCCTGCCGCGGTAGATCCCCTCGCTGTGACAGGCCTGGCAGCGTTGCCCCTCGTGCGCACCGGTCAGAGGGAAGGCGGCGGTCTGGTGGTTGAAGGTTGGCTCTAGCTCAGCTGTCGGCGCGTTGATTGTGCATGCGGAAAAGACGCATGCCGCCAGCGCCGGAAGGCAGACCACAAATACGAATCGACCGCGAGACATCTGGTTGACTCCAAAGGCCAGCGGATATCGGTGTGAGAGCCCAGCGACAATTCGTCGCCAAGCTCTGTATTACGGTACGAGGTCGCCCTGACGGCATCAAGGACTCTGAGGCAACCCTATAAGAGAATTCACCGTTTCATTAGGCGGGATTCCCAGTCCCATTTTCCTGGATGAGGAGAGTGGGGCTCAGAGGGTTGTTAGCCGACAATCCTCGTGGGGCTTGAGTGCAGATAGTCACACTCGGTTGTGACGAGTTACGGCGTGGGTGGGATCGTGGCCCCGTGGCAGGCGGCACACATTTCGGGGTTCCGCCGACGGAGTCGTTCCGGATCAAACCCAGGTCCATGGGGATTGAACCGTCGTCCGCCAACCGCAGAATGGCACGTGAGACAATCCCGCTCGACGTGACATCCGACACAACTCTCAAGAGATTGTCGTGCCGCAGGTCCATGCCCGGCGATGAAGAAGCGCTTCGCGTCGTGGAAACGGGCGTTCCCAAGCGTCGCTCTGGTGGTGAGCCCGGCCTGCTGATGGCAAGAGGCGCAAAACTGTCCCGTATTGTGGCAATCGGCGCAGGAGGCTTCCCGCCGATAGGCGTCTGTCGGGTGACGTGTCAAGAACGCTGCGGGATGGAACCCTGTTGTTCCCGCCGCATCCGGGAGATGACATGCCAGGCACTGGTTGCGAGTGTGACACGTAAGGCATTGGGTTGGAGCCGAGGACGCCGGTATCCCGTGCTCCCCGGCGAACTGGGATCCGTGTGACGCAGGGGGTTCGCGAACCACTGGGGCCCCGGCTGCCCGCCCCGCCCCCGCCCGGGGAAGGGTCCCTACGATTCGAGTGGATGGAGGCAGATGGCAAGCGGTGCAGCTCTCCTGTGTGTGACAGGTCGCACAGGAGGCGGTGCGTTGGCGTGCATCCTTGCCGTGATCCAATGGAAAACGATCCGGAGCATGCGTCGCAGGCTCCCGGAGCGTGGCCTTGATCGCGAGCGATCGTGGGTCAAGAGGGAGGGCCTGGATCGTCTCTTGCTCTGGGGCATCAACATGACATGAGATACAGAAGTCGCGCGCGTGGCAGGTGGCGCAACTTGGCGCGACCGGCTCCGAGCCACCTCCGGAGGCGAGCCCGCCATGGCCGGACGCCTCGACGAAGCTGGAGTCCTCATGATTCGGAGGGGTGGGGAACGCCCCGATCGCAGAGTCGCTGAGTGCCGCAGCCTGAACCAACGTGAGATGGCAGGTGGCACAGGCGGAATCGGGGGCGCCGAAATGGTTTCCCTCCAGGGTGTGACAGTCAAGGCACTGGCCAGCGTTAGTACGGTGGATCACCATCCGGGTGGAATCAGCAACGCTGTGGCAATCGGCGCAGCGGGTGGAGGCTGTTCGGTCAATCGGTGGTGACGCACCCTTCTCTTGATGTTGTACGTGGTCGAACGCGAGGTTCGATGGAACCGGCGTGGCTCCGGTCCAGGTAACGGAGTCTTCGCCAACCCCATCATGACAATTCGTGCAGGTGATCGCCTCGGGGAACATCGGTTGCCCTTGGCGTGCGGCTCCGGCATGACAGGTCGTACACGTCGGGAAGAGCTTGGCGTGCTCCCGATGGTCGAAACGGTCCGGGCCACGCCCGCTGATCCAGACCCAGCCAGATCCGAGCAGCAGCGCGAGGAGAGGGAGCCCCATGCGGCGTGTCGGTCTCATTGGCGGCGTTGCCGAGGCGACCCGAGCCGCGGTGGGAGCCACGCCCGATCGCTGTCCGACCTGAGGAGGACACTGATACGTGCGTTCAACCGGAGTTGGTTCCAATCAAAGGCCGCCGCGTCGGGACGATCACGCGCTTCCCGATACCGAGCCAGCTGCATCGTAAGCTGCCATCGATCGTCCAGCTGCGCCTCCGCATCTGCGCCAAGCCAGTTGACAGTGGCCTCATCGAACCGAAATTCGAGTGGGCGCTCCACCCGGCCGCCCTCGACAGACACGGTAAGATTGTCGCTGAACCTTCGCGTTACCCGGCCGTCGAATCCTCGGGACGCCGCCCCCGGTCCCGACTCGGCATGAAGCCCTGCAATGACCTGCCATGTACGGTGTGGAGACCACGTTGCCCTCCCGTTCCACCGCCACCCATCGTCTTCGATCCTCACCAGACCCGTCTCGGCACCGGTGTTGTCATAGCTGTAGACCTCACCTCTGGCTGAGAGCGTTAGGTCATCCCTCGGCCGAAGGATGAGGGAGCCGACATAGGCATGGTATGGGACCGGGCTGAACGCCCCCCAGATAGTCCAAAGATCGAAAAATGGCCGATACTGGCGCACGCCGATCGTCGCCGAGAGTCTGTGGCCAGCCCAGGCGACATTGGCCTCGGCACTTCCGGCAAATCCCATGGCGAGATCATACTCCCCACCACCAAAAATCGTGAGTCGGCCGAACGGCCGGATAGTTGCACTCGCTGCGGCCCGCTCGGAGACAAAAAAATCGCTCGCGGGATCGATCTCCCGGCGATACTCGGCCCGAATATCTCCGAAACGCGGACGCCAGCCAAGTTCGGCGCCGGCGACGATCTGTCGATCACGGGGCTGGAAGTCATCGAGGGGGTTCAGGGCGCGGCTGGTGACCGGGAGGGAAGCACCGCGAGTCAGTCCCCATCCACCGTACACGGCACCATCCAGGTCCAGCGCGGCTACGCGGACCACCGCCTTGCCTCCGTCCAGACCAAGAATCCCGAGGCGTCCGGTCAGTGTCTGGCGCCCGGCTCGGAGCATCCAGACGCCGCGTTCGAGTTGGGCATACCCTTCGATGAGTTGAAGAGAGGGTCGGATGGCTGGCCAGACATCGTCGGATCCGAGATCGGTGGCGTGTCGGAGGTTCGCGTGCACGGTGAGCCCGGCAACGCCCAGGTCCCATCCCATGAGGTTCAATCGGGTGACCAGCGGTCCACTCCGTCGAATCGGCCCTGGCCGGAAGAACTGGCAGAACTCCCCAATACAGGAGACGGCGATCCCGTCGGGGGTGAAGAGAACACCGTTGGCCCCGACCCGGACCTCGCTCCGGGCGATACTATCGGGGGTCACCCCTCGATAGGCTACCGACTGCACCCGCGATTCCAGTCGTACGCGGTACCCCTGAGCCACACCGATACTGGGTAGGGCCGGCAGGAGGGCAACGAGGAGGAGGGCGCGGGGCGACGTAGTCATGGCGTGACGAGGTGCGCTTTGTAGGCCGTTGGCGAGGAGAGGAAGTGACAGGCAGTGCACTCCTTCAGCGGATAGTGCGCCTCCGCACCTACCTTGCCCTGGTCGGTATGGCAGGTCGCGCAGAAGCTCTTGGTGGGCATCAGGCGCCGAATCGTACTGGCGGTGTGGCATGCGTCACACTGACGATGGCTTTCCTCGACATCCTCATGGGTGCTTGCCAAGACCGACACAGTGTGACACGCCTGACAACTCGGACCTACGGTGTGGTGGTCCTCATGGCAGGAGGCACAGGATCGCACGTCCGGGCCGACTCGAAGGGTAACCGCCTGGGTATGGCAGGTAATGCACTTCTCATCGGTATGCGCCGGATGAAGGAAATCGACTGGTCGGCTCCGGGGTGCGTGCTCTGGTGTGGTCACAGTGGTCGTCGCTTGGAGCCGTGCGGTTAGGGTCTCCTTGGCGTGGCAATCGGAGCAGGCGGAAGCGGTCGGGTCTTGGTGATGACAGATCTGGCAACCGCGGGGGGCTTCGAAGGTGAGTCGGCCGTGCCCAGTATCGGAGACGTGGCAGGTGATGCAGGCGAGAGTTGTGTGACGGGGGTGAGGGAAGGTGTCGACAAGAGTTCTTTGTCGGGGCCAGGGAA
>JAJCZW010000081.1 GCA_029262155.1 Gemmatimonadota bacterium | reverse complement strand
AAGGTGGACACCGGACGGTAAGCGCTCTCGCATCCGGGAGATGAGGCACTGGTTGCAGGCGACTCCCCCACCGAGGACGACCGATGGATATCCCAGGGCATCGGAGGCCCGCGCCGTCTTTTCCACGAGCACCTCAAGGATCGCGTCGTGGAACCCACGTGCGATATCGGCTCGGTCGTTATCGAAGTCAGAAGAATCGTGCACGGCTCGGAGTACTGCGGTCTTGAGCCCACTAAAGGAAAACGCATAGGCAGCATCTCCAGCGGCGGACTTGCGATCGAGCATCGGTCGAGGAAACTGGAAGCGACCCGGGGTGCCGGTGGCTGCCAGCTGCTCCACGGCGGCACCAGCGGGGTAGGTAAGCCCAAGCATTGTTCCCACCTTATCGAATGCTTCTCCAGCGGCGTCGTCCCGGGTGGCACCGATGACGCGGTAGTCGCCCCATGCAGGAACATTGAGGAGGAGTGTATGCCCTCCACTAACCAGCAAAGCCACAAACGGAGGGGTGAGATCCTCCGATTCCAGAGTAGGGGCAAAGAGGTGCCCCTCGAGGTGGTGCACCCCTATCCACGGAAGGTCGAAACGATAGGCAAGTGCTTTCCCGTACATGAGTCCTACGAGGAGTGCCCCAACGAGCCCGGGCCCACGGGTTGCCGCGATGCCGCCGAGATCGTGTGGGCCAACGCCGGCCTGGGTGAGTGCATGGTTCACGACTTGGGAGATCGATCTGATATGAGCCCGGCTGGCGAGCTCGGGGACCACTCCGCCAAAGACCTCATGAATATCCTGAGAGAGAACAACGAGGCTTTTCAGGCGATCCGGTCCATCGCTCGCAACGACCGCGGCGGAAGTCTCATCACAGGAGGTTTCAATACCAAGGATGAGATCAGGCATTGACAACGCAGTCCTGCCGGAAGGAAGGCGGGGGCATGCCACAGACCGCCCCCCGAGGACGCTTACTCAACGGGTCGAGGAAATAGTATCGCGGGCGTTGGTGCTCACGCCCCGGAGGGTTTCCGGAGTTCCTCTTCACTGGCGACCGAGTCGGCTGGTGGCATCGGTTCACCCCCCAGTCGGGGTGGCGCGACCGTCTCGCCCGCAAGCAGCTGGGTAATGATTCGCTGATTCGCGGGACTGCTCCAGGGATGCTCTCCGATAATCTTCCGAACGATGATCCCGTTTCGATCAACCAGGAAGCTTTCGGGAACACCGGTGGTTTGAAAAAGCCGCTCGATCTCACCGGTGGGGTCGTGGAGGAGGTCAAAGGTCAACCCGAGGTCCCGGGCAAAGGCTCTCACCGGTTCAGGATCTCCGTCATCAATGCTCACCGCGGCGACTCGAAAGCCTTGTGGGCCAAGGGTGTCATAGAGTGCTTGAATCGCAGGCATTTCTGTCCGGCATGGAATACACCAGGTGGCCCAGATGTTGACCAGGGTGACGGTGTTGGCATAGTCCTCTCGGAGCGAGACGGAGTCGCCCGTGGCGAGGTCAACGGCATGGAAATCCGGGGCCCGTTTTCCGACATCAACCCCTTCCAACGTGGATCCGAATCGGGTGAGGGCCGTCACCCCGACCGCGAGGCCGACCACGATTGCAAGAACCCCTAACCACTGTTTGGACATGACTACACCTGTGCGCTACATGCGCGCGTGAGAGTACGTACGGCGTTCGCGGGATCATCCGTGCCAAAGACTGCGGTGCCCGCAACAAAAGTATCAGCGCCGGCGCGATGGGCCTCCCCGATGGTCTCGGGCGTAATCCCACCGTCGATTTCAACGATCGGATCGACACCTGCCTGAGCCGCGTGAGCCCTGAGGCGCCGGATCTTCTCCAGCGAACTGCGAAGAAACGACTGCCCGGCAAACCCTGGATTGACCGACATGACCAACGCGAGGTCGATGTCAGTCCACACCTCGTCGAGCAAGGCCACCGGCGTGCTCGGATTCAACGCCAACCCAGCCATCATCCCAGCGGTCTTGATCCGATCGAGGTGACGCTGGAGATGAATCGTCGCTTCTGGGTGAATGGTAAAAACGCTCACCCCCAGGTCGGCATACTCCTCGATAAACCGCTCCGGACGCTGGACCATTAAATGTACATCCAATGGGAGCGTTGTGAGTCGACGGAGTGCTCGAATCAGAGGTGTCCCGAATGTCAGGTTGGGGACAAACTGGCCATCCATGACGTCGACGTGGATCCAGGATGCTCCCCCCTCAGTCACCCCGGCGATCGCCTCCGCCAGCCTGCCAAGGTCGGCGCTCAGGACACTCGGAGCGATTCGGACACCACGCATCAGGCACCCTCTGGGGGGGGGACAACAGTCAAGTCCACCCGGCCATCTTGGGGAATCAGGATGCCCGGTGCGGGCCGTTGCTCACGCACAATCATCTTCCCGCCCCGGCCAACGGTTCGGGGTCGAATGGCTCCAACCCGAAGGCCGCTACTCTCCAATTGGAACCTGGCATCTTCCAGGGTCAGCCCGATCAATTGTGGAATCCGTATTGTGGCAGGTCCTCGACTCACCACGACATCGACCGGGCTGCCGATCGTGCGGCCGGTACCGGCTCCCGGCCTGGTGGCGACTACGATCCCGGCCTCTGCCCCCGCCGCGATCGAATCGATGCTTCCGGTCTGAAACCCGGTCGTACCAAGGAGTCGGATGGCTTCCATGGTGGGGAAACCGATGAGATCGGGGATGGGAACCTGAGGCGGCCCTGCACTGGCGACGAGACGAACCAGGCCTCCGGCGGGAAGGCTCGTGTTTGCGACCGGTTGTTGCCAGACCACTTGGCCTGCCGGTTGGATTGCGTCCGGTTCTGGAGGCTCCACCTTGATCCGGAATCCTTGTTTGGCCAAAATCTTCTCGGCCTCATCGACGGGGAGGCCGTACACCTGATCCACAACATGATGGGACGGGGTCAACGGGGCAGGAAATAAGATCACCGACACCAGATATCCGAGCACAGCCCCGAGCACCGCAGCAAGAGGCCAATGAATCCAGCGTCGATTCAGAAAGGTCCGAAGCGCTGCAACGACTTGTCCCATCAGGGAATCCTGTGCAGCCGAGCAGCGTACGCGCCATCGGTCCCATGAGCATGAGGGGACAGACGGAGATCGCCCATGGGCGTCATCGCTGTCTGGGGGACCACGTCAGGGACGGGGTCTCGCCGAAAGTGAGGGTGGTCCTCAAGAAACGCATCGACTTGCTCCTCGTTCTCTTCCGACTCAAGTGAGCAGGTGGAGTAACATAACCACCCACCAGGCTTGACGATGGGCGCTGCGGCCCGGAGGAGTTGCTTCCCGGTATCGGCCAAGCGTTTGAGAGCACGAGGTGACACGCGCCAACGGGCATCAGGGTGACGGGCAAACGTGCCGGTTCCCAGGCACGGGACGTCCAGCAATACAGCGTCCATCTCTCGGAGGGGTGGCGACATCGCATCGGCTAGGATGAGCCGTTCCGAACCTGTTCCGGCACGGCGAACGGTTTCTTTGAGCCGGGATAAGCGATCGCGGCTCCGGTCTCCCGATACCACCCGCGCGGCGATCCCGGCAAGAGCGATGGTCTTCCCACCCGGGGCGGCGCATGCGTCGTACACCATCGCCCTCTCGGGTATCCCAGCGAACCGGGCGACCAAGGCTTGGGCGGGGTCCTGAACGACAAACCCGCCTTCCTCAAATCCGGGGAGCGAGCGCGGATCCCGAAGCGAAGGGATCAATCCGCATTCGAACGGTGCCAGGTGATAGTCAACCTTGGCTTCGGTCCAGGCCTTCTCCAAGATGGGGCGACTCCACCGCGCCGGCTGCACCACAACCGGTGGTGGACTGTCGTTCCATTCGATCAGTTGGTCCGTCGCCTTGGAGCCAAAGCGCGTCCGCCACCGGTCGACGATCCAGGTGGGGTGCGTTCGTTCAGGCTGGCGGAACTGATCGGGATGCGCCGCGAGCCGGCGGAGGACCGCATTGACGAGGCCTGCCGCCTTCGGCGAGCCAACGTGTCGGGTGAGGGTGACCGCCGTGTCGACCGCGGCGTGAGATGGGACGCGGTCGAGGTAGAGGAGTTGATAGGCACCAACTCGCAGGATGTTTCGGGTCGCGGGGTCGACCTGGGACCACGGCCGGGAGAGGAGCGGCCTCAGGGTATCGTCCAGCGTCCCTCGATGGCGGCACACCCCGGCGGCTATCTCGTACACCAGCCGACGATCAGGACCATCGAGTGCCTCCGATGCGTTACGGAGAGCGGTCTCCCACGGCACTTGACGACGAAGATCGGCCAAGACCTGCCAGCTGGCGGTACGGACTGGGAGGCCCGCGGGGTGGGTCACGTGTGGTGGGTCGCTAACTGAGCATGCCCTGCACGGGGCTGGACGGGACCGCCACTTCCCGGCGGGGCATGCGCCCGGCGAGAAACGCGGCCCGTCCAGCGGCCACGGCATCCCGCATCGCGTGGGCCATCAGCACCGGGTGCGCTGCCTCGGCCAGTGCCGTGTTCATCAGGATCCCATCAACCCCCTGTTCCATCACGAGACATGCGTCGGATGCCGTGCCAACTCCTGCGTCGACGATCACGGGCACCGAAAGGCGTCGTTTGATGGTGCGGATTGTAAACGGATTCATCATGCCGAGGCCGCTCCCGATCGGCGAGGCCAGCGGCATAACCGCCGCGCAGCCGATCTCCTCAAGCCGGAGGGCCGTGATCAGGTCGTCGTTGGTGTATGCCAAGACCTGAAACCCCTCGGTCACGAGTGTGCGGGCTGCTTCAAGGAGGCCCACGGTGTCGGGGAGAAGGGTTTCCTTGTCCCCAATGACCTCGAGCTTGATGAGGTCGTTGAAGCCGGCCTCTCGCCCCAGGCGGGCGTACCGGACGGCTTCGTCAGCGGTGTAGCATCCGGCCGTATTGGCCAAGAGAAGAAACTGTTTGGGATCGAGGTGATGGAGAATGCCTTCCTCATGGGATCTATCGAGATCCACCCGGCGGACCGCCACCGTGACGACCTCGGCTCCCGAAGCTGTGATTGCTTCGAGCATTTGGTCGTTGGTCCGGTACTTCCCGGTGCCTACGAGCAAGCGACTTTGGAGCGTGTGCTTTCCGATCTGAAGCGGCCTCGATGCCTGAGTGTCGGGTTCTCGTATCAAGGTGGACATCGCCTACCCTCCTCCAACGAAATGCACGAGTTCGACGACATCGCCGGTGCGGAGTCCTACCTCGCGTTGGTCAGGTCGACGGATGATCACCCCGTTCACTTCGACGACGACCGCCCCGGGGTCGAGCGAGAGATGTCGCAAAAGGTCCTCCACGTTTTGCGGTCCGGGAAGGGATCGGATGTCGCCATTGACCGTCAATTCAAGCGTCGATGTCATATGATCAATTTAACCACGGTTGGAGGAAGGCGAGTGCAGTATCGCTGGGATTCGTGGCGTTCCAGAGCGTGGAGATCGACGCGAGTCCCCATGCTCCGACGCTGTGAATGTCTTTCGCTCGTTTCGGAGTCATGCCCCCAATGGCAATGACCGGAGCGCCGAGGGCAACAATGGCTTGCAATGCGTCAAGACCGGCGGGTGCCAATTCCGGGTGGGTTGGGGTTCGGTACACGCTTCCAAAGAGTAGATAATCGGCCTCTTCCTCCAGGGCCGCCGTGGCCTCAGCAACCGAATGCACGGAACGACCGATCCATTGGCAGGATGGGTGCACCCGCCTCGCATCATCCGGTTTCAGGTCATTGTGTCTCAGTTGGATCCCAGACGCACCATGGATCGCCGCGATATCTGGTCGGCCGACCACGGTGACGGTTGATTCCGCGGGTCCAGCCACCGACATCAATTCAGCCGTGAGATCAGAAAGCGCTTGGCCATCTGCCCCAGGGAGCCGGGCCACGAGGGTGACGACCGGGCCGACACCCGCGATCTGTATCGCACATTCCTGGAGGTCGGTCGGATGTGGAGGTGGGGGGGGGGGGACAATGGCAAACAAGCGTGGAAGCGGCCTCACACCAATCGATCTCCCGTGGTGACGCCCCTTCCAGCCAACCAAGCCATCGCGCTCATCCGTCGCTTGCCACCTGGCTGGACTTCACCAAGTGCAATCGACCCCTCTCCGGTGGCGACCAACCACTGTTTCCCATGCACCGTCACCGTTCCGGGAGGGGCCTTGGGCCCGTCCACGGGCGAAGGGTGAAAGAGCTTGATAGTCGTATTGTGGAGTTCTGACCAGGCGCCGGGCTCCGGGTCGAATGCACGGATCTGCCGTGCCACCTCCGAGGCGGGAGCATCCCAAACGATTCGAGCCATCGCACGATCGATCTTGGGGGCGAAAGTGGCGGCATCGGGGTTCTGTACTGTGGGGTGCAGCTGGCCCAATCTCAGAAGAGCAAGTGCTTCGACGAGCGCGGTTCCTCCCAGGTCGGCGAGTCGATCGGCGAGTGAACCGGCGGTGTCTTCTGGATCGATTGGTGTGGGAAGCTGGGTGAGGATCGGTCCGCTGTCCATCCCCTCATCCATCTGCATAATCGTGACCCCAGTTTCCGCATCCCCGGCGAGGATGGCATGCTGAATCGGTGCTGCCCCCCGGTGGCGCGGAAGTAGCGAGGCATGGACGTTGATCATCCCGAGCGAGGGAACCTGCAAGACAGCCGGCCGGAGTATATGCCCATACGCCACCACGACACCTAGTGTCGGTTCGAGGTGCGCCAGGGTCGTACGGAAGACGTCGCCTTGGGGTCGCTCAGGTTGGAAGACGGGGAGATGGTGCTCCAGGGCGATGCACTTCACGGGTGGGGGGACCATCGTTGAACGGGAACGGCCCCGCGGTCGGTCGGGCTGGGTGACCACCCCCACGACTTGGGCCCCCTCGGCGATCAGGGCCTTCAGGCTTGGCACGGCAAAGCTCGGTGTCCCAAAAAAGACGATGCGCACATTACTCCGTTGATGCCGGTCGGAAGCGCCGGATCAACTCCTTGCCCTTGTACTCTTTGCGCCAGCGGGCGAGAAGCATCTGGCGTTTGAGTATCGACAGGTGATCGATGAAGAGAATCCCGTCGAGGTGGTCGATCTCGTGCTGGATGGCTCGGGCGAGTAGCCCCTCGGCCGCGTGCTCGTATGCTTCACCATCGGCATTGATCGCATGAAGCGTGATATGTTCTGCGCGAGTGACCTCCCCAAACAGCTCCGGGATGGAGAGGCATCCCTCTTCAGCACGGGTCGACCCTTCGGCATGGGCGATGGTTGGGTTAATGAGCACCAGCCGGGTGTCGTCGACACCCACCACAGCTACCCGGTCGGTCTGACCGATCTGATTGGAAGCCAATCCAACCCCCTCAGCAGCGTCCATGGTTTCGAACATATCGTCGATGGTGCGGCGGAGCGTGTCGTCGACATCGGCGATCTCCCTGCTTCGCGTCCGAAGTACCGGGGCGCCGAGAAGGTGGATGTCGAACAGGCTCATGAGTTTTGGGAACCTGGGGCAACAGATTCTCCGACCCGAATGATCCGACTTCGGTCGACAACAACCGTGGCGGTGCCACTCTCGATGGTCACGCGATCCTCCTTCAAGTCCTTGACCTTTCCAATGATTCCGCCCGAAGTGGTGACATCGTCACCCTTCTTAAGGGCTGCCAGTATTTGGGCATGCCGTTTCCGTGCCTGGCTCTGGGGTCGGATGATCAGGAAGTAGAATACGAGTCCAATCGCGAGGACCTGAAAGAGCAACACTGAGAGTCCACCTCCGCCACCACTTTGTGACGGAGCGATGAGTGCTGGGGCTACAAACATGCGACCTCTCCTCGCGGGTTATACCGCGCATGCCAGGCGCGTCGCCAGGCGGTGAAACGCCCTTCCCGGATCGCGCGGCGCGCGTCCTCGGTCAGGCGGAGCAAGAATCGAATGTTGTGGAGCGAGACTAGGCGCATACCGAGCATCTCTCCGGCAACAAACAGGTGTCGAAGATACCCTATTGAGAACCGACCGCAGGTGGTGCAGTCACACGTGGGGTCAAGCGGGCCATCTGCCGTCCGATGTGCGGCTTTGCGCACGTTCACGCGGCCCTGCGCGGTCCATGCGCTTCCGTGGCGTCCATTCCGAGTCGCGGCGACGCAATCGAAGAGATCCACCCCTCGGGCGATGCCCTCGACGAGGTCCTCCGGGAACCCGACACCCATAAGATAACGTGGCGTGTCGGATGGGAGGTGGGGGCCGAGCAGCTCCAGGGTGTTGTGCATGACCGGTTTGGGCTCCCCGACCGACAAGCCCCCGATGGCGAGGCCTGTCCAGGGTCCCAAGGCAAGAGTGCCTTCGAGGGATCGTCGTCGGAGGTCGGCGTGCGCCCCTCCCTGGACGATGGGCCACAGCGTTTGGTGTCCGGGGTTGGCATCCGCAAGATTGGCATGCGCGTCCCGGCACCGCTCCAGCCATCGCAGGGTTCGCTCCATTCCTTCTGTGGCAAGGGCATGATCGGCTTGTCCCGGCACGACATGGTCGAATGCCATGGCGACATCGGCTCCCAGCGCCCACTGGATGTCCATTGAGGATTCGGGCGTCAACGTGTGCGTGGAACCGTCGATGTGACTCACGAAGCTTACGCCCGTCTCCTCAATTGTCCGGAGTCCTTCCAGGGAGAAGACCTGGAACCCACCTGAATCGGTGAGCATCGGACGCGGCCAGGTGGAGAAACGATGGAGTCCCCCAAGTTGACGAATCACTTCTTCGCCGGGGCGGAGATGGAGGTGGTAGGTGTTGCCCAGGATGATGGTGGCCCCTGCCTCCTCCACTTCTGCGGGGTGGAGGCCACGCACCGCTCCGTGGGTTCCTACCGGCATGAACGCAGGCGTTTCCACGACGCCGTGGGGCAAGGTGAGTCGACCCGCTCTCGCGTTGCCGTCGGTCGCGTCGAGGAGAAACTCCGTGCCAATGGTCATACGATGACCATCGCATCGCCGTAGGAATAGAACTGGTAGCGAGCGCGAACAGCCTCTGCATACGCTACCTGGGTACCAGTGAGCCCGATGAATCCAGCCACCAACATGAGGAGGGTCGAGCGGGGGAGGTGGAAGTTCGTGAGGAGATGGTCTGCGACCTTGAGGGGGTATCCCGGCGTAATCATGAGATCGGTCGTTCCGCTCCCTGCTTTGACGGTCCCATCGCCACGTCCGGCGGTTTCGAGTGCTCGGACGACCGTGGTGCCCACAGCCCAGACGGTTCCCCTCCGTTCCCGAGTACGCTGAATCGACTCGGCGAGCGGGGGAGGGATGTGATACTGCTCCGGGTGCATCTGGTGGGCCGTGGGATCGTCGGTATCCATTGGGCGGAAGGTGCCGGGACCAACGTCTAACGTCAGGTCACCAACGTCGACCTGACGGTGCTGGAGTGTATCGAACATCGCCGACGTAAAGTGGAGACCAGCGGTCGGCGCGGCGACACTGCCTTCCTCTTGGGCGTAGACGGTTTGATAGCGTGTGGTATCCTCGGGGGTAGTGGCGCGGGTGATATACGGAGGCAATGGCAGGTTCCCATAGCGGGCCATCGCTTGGGTGCCGGTGATCCCGTGAAACCGTACCACACGTTCTCCGTTGTCGAGTACCTCCAGCACTTCGATGGCGGCCCCATCCGGTAGCGAGAGACGCTTCCCGGGCCGCAGGGCCGTTCCGGGCTTCCCGAGGGCCACCCAGTCACCGTTGCTGGAGGGGTGGATGAGCAGAAGCTCAGCACGGGCGCCTGATGGGCGGGTGGGGTAGAGCCTGGCCGGCCAGACTCGCGTGGTGTTCCGCACGACGAGATCGCCTGGGGCGGGCAGATCAAGAAAATCAGCGAACAATTGGTGATGGATGGATGGGGCGTCGCCTGACGGGTTTCTGCGGACGACCATCAACCGATCCTGCCCCCGAACCGGTTGGGGTACTTGGGCAATCAGGTCAGGTGGAAGAGAGTAGTCGAAATCTGATGTGCGCATCGCAACGGTATCAGGTATCAAAGATCGAGCCCTGCCCCGCCGGGGGAGTGATACCAAGGCGACGATAGGCTTGGGCTGTGGCGACACGTCCTCGTGGCGTCCGATCCAGAAATCCTTGTTGGAGGAGGTAGGGTTCGTAGACCTCTTCCACGGTCCCAGCGTCCTCACCGACGGCAGCTGCGACCGTGGCCAAACCAACCGGACCACCGCCAAACTTCTCGATGATCGTGGCCAGAATCCGCGTGTCCATATCGTCCAGGCCGAATTCATCGACATTTAGGCGCGCCAATGCCTCGTCGGCGACCGCAGCAGTGATGCGACCCTCCGCCCGGACCTCGGCGAAGTCGCGCACGCGCCGGAGCAGGCGGTTGGCCACTCGGGGGGTGCCCCGGCTCCGGCGGGCGATTTCCACGGCGCCGGCTGGTTCGATCGCGATGTGGAGGATGGCTGCCGACCGATGGACAATTCGTTCGAGGTCTTCCGGTGGATAGAAACTGAGCCGCTCGACGAGTCCGAACCGAGCCCGCATCGGGGGCGTGAGTTGCCCAAACCGAGTGGTGGCCCCAACCAACGTGAAGTGCTCAAGGGTCATCGGGATCGTTTGGGCATTCGGGCCGTCGGCGATCCGAACATCCACCCGGAAATCTTCCATCGCAGGATAGAGAAACTCCTCCAACGTCGGGCGGAGGCGATGGATCTCGTCGATGAAAAGAATGTCCCGAGGTTCCAGTCCGGTGAGAAGGCCAACAAGATCGCCGGGACGTTCGAGAGCTGGCCCCGAGGAAGTCCGATACTGGACCCCGAGTTCTTTCGCCATCAACATCGCCAAGGTGGTTTTTCCTAAACCCGGTGGGCCGAAGAACAACGTATGATCTAACGCATCACCTCGACCGCGTGCCGCATCGATGGCGATCTGCAGGGAGGTCTTGACCTGGTCCTGTCCCACGAACTCATCAAGCCGGGAGGGGCGAAGCGATGACTCTGACCGCCCCTCGTCGGGCAGCGCACCCGGCGTCGTGACCTCAAGACGGCTCATCGTCAGGCCGGCCGCGCCGTCCAACGAACGGGGCGGGAGTTGGGGGCAATGGTATGGGTCAAGCGACACGAAACGCACCGATCTCGGACCTCCCGAGGTGGTCCGGCTACCAGGCGCCGATTGGTGCTCTCACACCGGGTGCAGATCCATTCCGCGGTGACACCCTGGTTCATCGTGATCCTCCTCGCTTCGCGGAGGTGAGATGCTGAAGCGCGCGTCGGATGACAAGGTCCGTCTCAGCTTCGGCTCCCGGCTCGAGCACTGCCCGAATCGCGGCACTTCCTTCTACGGTAGAATACCCCAAGGCCTCAAGCGCGCGAAGGGCTGCGTCGGCTGTGGGTGGCGCACCACTGCTCGTGGGCACTGCGACATCTTTGAATCGATCGTGAAGCTCTAGGATAAGTCGCTCCGCCTTCTTCTTTCCAATACCACTCACGGTGCTCAGGGCCGCCACATCGCGATGTTGGATACTCTTGACGGCCCGATCAGGCCCCAGGGTGGAGAGCAGAGCAATCGCCAACCGAGGACCAAAACCACTTGCCATGAGTAAGCGCCGAAATACCGTTCGTTCCGCGACCGAGTCAAAGCCGTAGAGGGTCCAGGCGTCTTCCCGGACCACCAGTTCCGTATAGAGCCTGCATTGCCCGCCGACAGCGGGGAGGCGTTCGTGTACCCCCAGGGGAATCACGATCTCGTATCCGACGCCCCCGCCCGTTTCGAGGATGACGTTCTCGCCCGACCGGTCGGTGAGGACCCCGTGGACGGTACTGATCATCTGGCCCCGCCTTTTCTCTGACGGGGTGGCTGTCGCATCAGGTGGGTTAGGGCCACCGCCACCCCATCGGCGGCATCGTGGGGGGTCGGAGGGTGACTCAGCTTCAACAGTTTGGCAACCACGTATCCCACCTGTTCCTTCCGGGCGGCTCCCTGATTGACCACAGTTTTCTTGACTGTGGCAGGAGAGTATTCGGCCACATCGATTTGGGCTTCTGCCGCTGCGAGAAGAATGACGCCGCGGGCATGGCCCAGGACACCCATCGTGCGGGCATTGGCCCCGTAGAAGATACCCTCAACTGCGACGACATCGGGGCGGTGGTCACGCAACAATTCCTGCATTCCCTCATAAATGACCTGGAGGCGTTGGGGGAGGGGATCGGAGGGCCGGGTGCGGATGACGCCGCACTCCACGAGTCGACCGAGGAGACCGTGGTGGGTATCGACGACACCGAAGCCGACGACCGCGGTGCCGGGGTCGACGCCGAGTACCCTCACGGGGCAGGCTCAGGCCTCAGTTTCGGCCAGTTGGCTGGCGTCGATGTCGAAGTTCGAATACACCTGGCTGACGTCATCGAGTTCTTCCAAGACGTCGATGAGATGGAGAATGGCGTCGACATCTGCACCTTCGACCGTCACCATATTCTGGGGGACCATGGTGAGTTCCGCGGATTCCGTGTCAATAGCGAGATCCTTGAGTGCATCCTGGACGGTGTGGAGCATTGCGGGGGCGGTGGTAACCGTGAACACGTCGCCATCGCGGACGATATCTTCCGCACCCGCCTCCAACGCTGCCTCAAGGAGTTGGTCTTCGTGGTACTTCGTGGGGTCCAGCGTGAGCTGGCCTTTCCGCTCGAACATCCAGGCTACGGAATTCGTCGCTCCGAGGTTGCCACCGTTCCGGTTGAACGCATGCCGAATCTCGGCGACCGCACGGTTGGCATTATCTGTTAGTGTTTCAATAAAGATGGCCGCGCCACCTGGTCCGTATCCCTCGTAGGTCGATTCTTCGTAGGTCGCGCCTTCGAGGTCTCCCGTCCCTTTCTTGATCGCCCGATCGATGTTGTCGTTGGGCATATTGACTGCTTTGGCTGCGTCGATCGCGGTCCGCAGCCGGGGATTGCCGGCCGGATCCCCGCCGCCCGCCTTTGCTGCGACGGTGATCTCACGGATCACCTTGGTCCAGGAGGAGGCGCGGCGCGAGTCAGTGACTGCCTTCTTGCGCTTGATCTGTTTCCATTTGTTGTGACCTGCCATAGCGAAACTCCAGAGCGAACCGAGAGACGCGAGTCGTCCCCACGAAGGGTAAGCTATTCGTCGCGAGCGACACCGGCAACGATCGTTGCGTGGTCGGGACCGACCTTCGTCCGGCCGGCACGCACCATGGCTGTGAGGGCCGACGCCGCCTTGACGCCGAGGACATCACTTGCTGGAGCGACGAGCTGGGTCAAAGCGAGTAACGCTGCGCCGGGTGTTGCTTCCCGAAGGGTAACCAGAGCCGTGGAGAGTGCCCGTCGAAGAGGCGCGGGGACGGTGAGGCTGGAACACCGCGACTCGAGGGCGCTGACGCGTCGCCGCTGCACCCGGTCGCCGACTTCGTCGGTCCGGTGGAGTAGATCCTCCGCGACTCGGGCAACCAACCAAAGGGCAAAACATCCCTCGCGTCGTGGGCCACGGCCAGTGGCCCGGGCCAACTCAAGGAGAGGGTCCGCAGCGGGAGACCAGGTCATGCCCGGAGACGTCCGATTGCGCGTGCGACCTGTACCGGCGCCAGGGAGGCCAAACAGTCATGGTGGCCCAAGGGGCACTTCGGTCCCCCGAATGCAGAACAGGGCCGGCACGAAAGTGGTTGTTCAAGGACCGTCCCACGTGCCTGGTACGGAAAGAACCCGAATGCTTCGACCGTCGGACCGTAGAGCCCGACGATGGGGGTCCCTACTGCTGTCGCCAGGTGCAGGAGCCCGGTGTCGCCGGCCACCGCAGTCCGAGACAGTTTGAGGAGTGCCGCGGATTCAAGTAGGGTGCAGGCACCGGTCATATCGAATGCCCGATCTGGCGCCGCCGATGCGAGGGCTGCTCCCAGGTGACGGTCCCTCGGTCCGCCCAGGACGACAACATCCACTACCCCCTCGGTCACGTGGCGTACCAGTTCAATCCAATGGGAGATCGGCCACCGTTTGGTGGCATGAGATGCTCCAGGGGCAAAAGCCAATAGGGTCCGGCTGGCATGGTGTCCGCGCTCGGCCAATGCCACTTGCATCCTATCGAGCGCGTCCTGCGGAAGGAATACTTCCGCTGGGTTGCCATCGGGAGACACACCGAGCGACTTCGCCGCGTCGAAATACCGTTCCGCGACTGGACGGGTATCGCGATAGGTGTTGCGCTTCAGTTGGATTAAGATGGTGCGGGCCGCTCGATACTTGGAATAACTGGTCCACCGACCTCCCACCTGCAGTCGCAGGAGCCGACTCCGCAGACTCCGATGCAGATCAAGCCGGTGGGTGAGACGAAGCCTCCGGAGTTCACGCGCAAAGGCCCGGAGGGGCTCGCGCGAATCATACGCTGCCACGCGCGTGATGTGCGGGTTGCACTGAAACAGTGGGGCATACCGACTCTGGGTGGCTACCGTCAGGTCGGTTTCGGGGTAGCGACGCCGAATGGCACGGATGAGGGGAGTCGTTAACAGAAGGTCCCCCATCGCACCGAATCGCACCAGCAGGATGCGTGGGGTGGTGGAAAGTGTGGAAGCCACGGCGAAGAATGTAGGGCGCTCCGCACGAGGTCGCCAGCGCGTTGCCCTCCGCTCACGCCTCCTGATAGGTTTGGGGCCATGTTGGTCGCATCCGCGGTTTCGTGGCCCCTTCTCCCCTGATGCCGTGACGGGTGAAGTGACTCCCACCAGACGTCTCTTGGGTTATCTCCGGCCGTTCACCGGACTGCTTGGAGTTGGCTTGGTGGTAACGATGGCGGCGTCAATCCTCGATGGCGTCACCGTTGTTCTCCTCTCGCCACTCCTCGAAACACTCTTCGGGACAACCGGATCTCTTGGAGACACACCGACACAGTTAACGGTGGTGCTTACGACCGTCCTCTCGCCGGTACTCTCTGGAGCCACCCCCGGTGGCGTGGCAGCACGCATTGTCGGGTTGCTCCTCCTCGGTTTGGTCCTGAAGAATGCGTGCATCGTTGCCGCTGACCAGTTGTCGACCGCGGTGGAAGAGGGGTTGGTTCGGGATCTTCGAGGCGACTTGTTCCGACATCTCTTGCGGGTCGATCTCGGGTTCTTGGAGCGAACCCAGGCAGGGGACCTGATCTCAGCGACGATGGTGGATATCGACCAAGCCAAGCGAGTGGTTGCCGCCGGTCTCACCTCGTTCATGCGCAGTGGGATCGCGATTCTTGTCACTCTCATCATCCTCGCCAACCTGAGTTGGCGACTGACGCTCCTTACGCTGGCCACGGCACCGCTCCTGATCGGCACGATCCAACTCCTCCTCGGTCGGCTTCGGCGCCACGCACGCGACTGGGCAACGCTCCGGGCGGAGTTGACGACTACGGTCACCGAACGCCTGGCCGCCATCAAACTGATTCGGGTGACGGGGAACGAGGAGGCTGAGGCAAAGCGGTTCGCAGCCCAGGCCGATGCGGTTCGTACTCGCGTAATACGCACGCAACGTTTTGCTGCTATGACCAGCCCGTTCGCCGAGGTTTTTGGGGGAGCGGTCATTGTGTTGGTGATCTGGGCGGCACGACGGCCGGCCCTTGCGGGGCTTACGCTTGGCCCTGCCGAGACGATCATCTTTCTGGTCGCGGCCCTCAAGATGATGTCGCCTCTCAAGTCGATAACCCAGTTTCCAGCCCAGATGACGACTGCCCTCGCCGGAGCGGAACGGGTCTTCGCGCTGTTGGATCAGCCACTCGCCGAACCATTGGAAGAGGAGGGACGTGAGGCCGAGTTCCACAAACGAATCGAGTTCGACCAGGTCTCCTTCCGCTACGGACCTGAAGAGCCCTGGGTCCTTCAGGACATCTCGTTCAGCGTTCCCCGTGGTGCGGTCGTGGCGATTGTTGGCGCCTCGGGCGCCGGCAAGACGACTCTCATCGAACTCCTGCTTCGGTTCCATGATCCGACGCAGGGACGAATCGCCCTGGATGGGGTCCCGCTGACCGCCTGCCGCCGGGCGACCATTCGTCATTTACTCGGGGTAGTGAGCCAGGACACCGTGATCCTGAACGACACCGTGAGTGCCAACATTGGGTACGGATCCCCGGCGTCATCGCATGATCAGATCGTTGCCGTGGCGCGTGCGGCTCACGCCCACGATTTCATTCAGACCCTCCCTGCTGGGTATGCCACACACCTCGGTGAGCGCGGGACGCGGCTCTCGGGTGGGCAGCGGCAACGAATCGCGATTGCCAGGGCCCTTCTTCGAGATGCCCCGATCTTTATCTTGGATGAGGCGACGAGCGCCCTCGACTCGGAGTCCGAATTGGTTGTGCACCAGGCCATTGATCACCTGATGGCCGATCGCACGGTGCTTGTGATTGCGCACCGATTGGCTACCATCCGCCATGCGGATGAAGTTGTTGTGTTGCACGGTGGGCGGGTGGTGGACCGGGGCCACCACCGCGATCTCATCGCCCGAGACGGGATGTATCGACGTCTGTATGGGCGGCAAGACCTTCCCCCTGTTGAAAGCGCGCTTTGATGGCTGAGCCGACCGTCTTGCTGGTTGCATCATTCGACACCGCGCTGCACGCGCACGCTGCCCACCGGCAACGTGCCCTGACCCGTCTGGGATGCCGCGTGGTTCCCTTCGATCTGAGCGAACGGCCTGGGTTGCTTGGTCGCCTTACCGGGGGCGATCTCGAGAGCCGATTTAAGAAGGCGGTCGTAGCCGAACACCCGGATGTGGTGCTGATGATTGGTGGCGAAGGACTTTCGCCTGAGGCAATCAGTCGAGCGAAAGCCGATGGGTTGGGCATCTGGGTCAATTGGATGCCGAACCATCTGGAGGGTCTCGATACGGTGGTCGCTCGGGCCGCCGCCTGCGATCACGTGTTTGGGATCGGAACCGATGTTGCCGCCCGCGCCGAGCAGGTGCTCGGCCGACCCGTCGGTGTCCTCCCGCTCGCGGCAGATCCGTCGGTCTATCGCCCGCATCGCTCTCGGGATCAGTATCGGGCCAACGTCGTGTTCGCGGGCCGGGCCACGCCCCGACGGGAGGCGCTCCTCTCGGAGGTGCTCGAGTTCGGTCTCGCCGTATGGGGTCCCGGTTGGCGCCAAACGTCGCTCCGAGACTACTGCCGGGGGGAACTGCTCGACCAGGAGGAGTTCGTCCGAGCCTATGGTGGCGCATCGGTCGCGGTCAACATTCACCACCAGGCGAACGGGGTGACCCCGGATGCCTCTTGTAACCAGCGTCTCTTCGAGGTGGCCGCCATCGGGATTCCACAAGTGGTGGACAACCGGGGTGACCTCTCGAGCTACTTCACCCCTGGAAGTGACTGTTTGGTGTATGAGACGGTGGATGACCTCCGGTCTTGCGTTGAAGGGGCGCTGATGGATCTTCCTGCCGCCGAGGAGATGGCCTCCGAAGCGCGGAACGTGACCCTCACCCGACATACGTACATGCACCGCATGCAGGAGTTACTGGCGCACGTGGGCATTCAACCGCTTGCGGTCACACGGGACTAGGATGCGGTTCCCAATCGGCCAGGGGGAAGTGACCCGGTGTCGATCAACCCTCGATAGAGCCGAAGATACTCCGTCGCCATAACCAGATGGGTAAAATGACGACAGACGCGAGCGCGACAACGTTCGGGTTCGCACGTGTTCAACTGAGGTCGGAGTGCGACCAAGTCGTCGAGCGTGTCGCCGAGCGCTCCGGTGCCTTCAGCAATGATTTCGGGGAGGGCTCCACGGTTGGTTCCCAGGACGGGGGTTCCACTCGCCAAAGCTTCCGTCAGGGTCAGACCGAACGGTTCATCCCACCGTGCCGGCATCCAGAGACACGCTGCCTCGGCCAACAGATCCGCTTTGCGTTGGCCCGACACTTCACCAACAAACTCAAGGCCCCGGCGGAGCGTCGGTCGCCATCCACCAGCAACCACAAGTCGCGTGCCCGCTCGACGGGTACCTTGGACTGCCCATTGCCATCCCTTCGTCGTGTGCAGTCGACCGAGGAAGAGATCGAAGTCGCCTTTGGTGGTCGCCAAGTGAAACTCGCTCGGGTCGAGGCCATTATAGACATACGATGCGGCACCGGTGCGCTCGGCATGGTTCTGGCTCAGCGCAATCATGTTAGGAGGATATTCCCGGTTATCTCTGGGGTTGCCGTGCATCGTCCACAGGGTGGGAACATCCTGGGGCGCGATCGGCCGGTGCGCGTGAAAGACATCGACGCCCGGTGGGAGGAACGGTCGGGGGTCGAACTGCGGGCGATTGGCGGCCCGAACATCGATCGGCACCAAACGAGCCTCGGGTACCTTGGTGCCGGGTCCGGCCAACAGGACGACCTCGTGTCCGAGTGCCGCCAACCCCCGCGCGAGCCAGACCACAACCCGCTCGGTGCCGCCGTATCCTCGGACCGGAAGGACGCCGTGGTACAGAAGGGCAACACGCATGACAGGCCAAAGGTAACCGGTCAGCCGGTCGCAGGGTGCGGGGTGTGGGTCGGATGATTCCCATTAGTGGGTTTACGATCGTTCGGAACGCGCGGGTGCTGGACTTCCCGGTGGTTGAGAGTATCCGATCGATGCTTCCCCTCTGTGCCGAGGTCGTTGTAAACGTGGGGCGGTCGGATGACGATACGGTGGATCTCGTACGCTCGGTGGATGATCCGCGGGTGCGCATCCTCCACACCGATTGGAACGCAGGGCCTCGTCATGCAGTCCTGCGTACTCAGACCTTCAATGCGATGCAGGCGTGTCGGCAACGGTGGGGGATTTATCTCCAAGCAGACGAGGTGTTGCACGAGTCCGGGGTTCCGCTGCTGCAGGATGCGGTGGCCACGGTCGACGCCAACCCGAAGGTGGAAGCCCTCCTCCTCAGATATCATCACCTCTTCGGAGACCCCGATACGGAAGCGGTGAACCGACGGTGGTACCGGTATGAGGCGCGTGTCGTTCGGCTCGACCCGTCCGCGGGCATCCGGCCGTATCGGGATGCGCAAGGTTTCAGGGTGGGGTCCGCCAAACGGAGAATCCGGGCCCGCCGTACCGGAGCGCAGGTCTTTCATTACGGTCACACACGATCGGCCGCCGCGTTGCGCGCTCGGGTGAGCATCGATCGACGGCTGTATGCCCGAACACCACCGACGAAGCGAGCGACCCTGCTCGAATGGTTCCCGGGGCTGCGACCACTTCAGGATAGCCACCCCACTGTCGCCCGAGCGTGGGTGGAACGGCATCGGGATGATCCCGAGCGGAGCGTATCATCCCCGGCGTTCCGGTTCGCTCACCTGCGCTTCTATCTCTCAGACATCGTGGAACGGATCACCGGGTGGCGACCCTTTGGGTTTCGGAACTACACGCAGGTGTAGGGCAGAGGGGCTCTCAGGAGGTGGTTGGCTCCGGCGTCGAACCCGCGTCGTGCCAACTGAGCGCCCCCGTCGGGCACATGTTGAGCAGGGTCCGTTCGATAGGGGACCACATCTGGACGGGTTCCTTGGCGATGGCCTTATTGGAACCATCCATGCGGAAAACATCCGGGAGCCTGGCGGCGCATACTCCGCACCCGACGCAGACGTCTCGATCGACGCGAATGTGAATGGGACGGCGAGGATGGATCCCCGGGGGAAGGTCGACCAATCCTGAGGGGAGGGTGTCCAAGGTTGCCAGAACGGCCCGATAGCCTTCCGAAATGAGGAACGGCGTCTTGTTGAACGCAAACATCGAGATATGCTCTACCCGGGGTCGGACCATCACCAACGGCGGATGTTCCCAATCACGTGCCGCTTCGATCACCTTCGATTGCATCACGATTTCCAGCCCGCGGGCGTACGTTGCAACAAACCCGAGCCGCTCGACTCCCCGTCGCGTGGTGCCTGCCCCTCCAACATCGATGGCGACCACGGGGCCCGGACTGAGTGATGCGGCCACCCGAATGGGTAGGTTGTCGACCACCGCTCCATCGGCACAGGCATGTCCCTGAATCATGCGGGGGGGGAAGAGGCCCGGAAGGGCACAGGAGGCAAAGACAGCATCGGCGACCGATGCGTCTCGGAGGCCTGGGAGTCCCCAGAGGAGTTGTTGCCCACTATTGATGTCGACGGTGTTGACCATCAGACGATTCGGAAGGTCGGCGAAGGTCAGATCACCGACCAGCGACCGGATCAAGGTGTCGAGCGGTTCACGGCGATAGACGGCGGGCGACAGCATGCGCTTGAGAGCCATGTCCACGTGGGCAACGCGAAACACGTCCTTTCGCTTGACGGCAAGGGCGCGATCCTCCATCTCTCGAACCGGCATGCCGGTGGCCCAGGCGGCCGCAATGAGGGATCCCATGCTACAGCCGACAATGAGACCGGGTTTAAGACCGTGCTCTTCCAGGCCACGCAGGACACCGATGTGGGCCAAACCCTTCAGGCCACCACCGCTGAGGACCAAACTGAATTGAGGACTCGTTTGCATCGGGAGATATTTACTAACCTGACCGAATGGGGTGAAGGGTATCGTCTCAATTTGTCACCCCGCCGATGGATTGGATCGGTCGCCTTCAGAGAGGAAATGGGCCCTTGATCCCCGCGTCTCTCCTTCACCAGTTCCGGCGAGACAGGCTGTTTCAGCTCGGCGCTATCCTTCTGGCCCTAGTGGTCTTGGCTGCCCTGCTGGCCCCATGGTTGGCACCCGCCGATCCGTATCGGGGAGATTTGCGGGGGGCCTACCTCCTCTCGCCCAATGGTCAGTATTGGTTGGGGACGGATACGCAAGGACGGGATGTCCTGAGTCGCGTACTCTACGGCGCACGGATCTCGGTTGGGGTGGGACTGCTCGCTCCCATTGTTGCCGCCGTGTTGGGTACCACGTTGGGGCTCCTGGCTGGTTACTACGGGCGATGGGTCGACGCGGGGCTCATGCGGCTCGCCGACATCACCCTCGCCTTCCCAACCCTCCTGCTCCTGATCGCCGTGGCGGCCGCTGTGACCCCGTCCTTGCCGCTCATCTTCATCGTGATCGGGGCCGTCGGATGGGCTGGAATGGCGCGACTGGTCCGGAGTCAGGTCCTGATACTTCGGCACGCCGATTACGTTGTTGCGGCCGAGGCGTTGGGTGCATCCGGGAGGCGGATTCTCTTACGTCATCTCTTGCCCAACGTTACCTCCCAGGTACTGATTGCTGCGACGTTGGGGGCTGGCGCG
>JAJCZW010000080.1 GCA_029262155.1 Gemmatimonadota bacterium | reverse complement strand
GCATCGGCACCGTCGCGTTCCTGATGCTTCGGGGCACCGGGGTGGCCGACGAGACCTTCTTCCGGTTCAGCGAAGTCATCAGCGGGTTCGCCATGGGCGCGAGTAGCATCGCCCTCTTCGCGCGGGTCGGTGGCGGCATCTACACCAAGGCGGCAGACGTCGGCGCCGACCTCGTGGGGAAGGTCGAAGCCGGCATTCCGGAAGACGACCCCCGGAACCCGGCGACCATCGCCGATAACGTGGGTGATAATGTGGGAGACGTGGCCGGTATGGGTGCCGACATCTTCGAGAGTTACGTCGGTGCCGTTATCGCTACCGTCGCTCTCGCGTCGACCAGCCCGATGATCCCGCTCGAGTTCCGCGCGAACGCAGTCGCACTCCCGTTGGTCATGATTCTGGCCGGGTTCGTGGCCTCGCTGGTCGGCGTCGGCTCAATGAAGATTTTCGAACGGGGCTCACCCGCCATGGCGCTCCGTACCACCACCTTCGTCGCTGCGGGACTCTTTCTGCTCTCCGCCTACGTGCTCGCAGGCCTCCTGCCCCTCGGCATGGAAGGTCGGCCGGAGATAGGGCCGTTCTACGCGGTTCTTGCTGGGACAGTGGCCGGTATCCTGATCGGATTGGTAACGGAGTACTACACCGCCTCCACCCCGGTTCGAGATATTGCGGAAGCCTCGAAAACCGGACCCGCAACCAATATCATCGCAGGCCTCGCCGTCGGCATGCGCTCCACCGTGGCCCCGCTCCTTCTGATCGCCGCGGCAATCTATGTGAGCTACTGGGCCGCCGATCTCTACGGTATCGCCATCGCGGCCGTGGGCATGCTCGCCACCGTCGGCGTGACGATGACCGTCGATGCCTATGGCCCCATCGCCGATAACGCCGGCGGGATCTCCGAGATGAGCAAGTTGGGTCCCGAGGTTCGTGCCATCACCGACTCCCTCGACGCGCTCGGCAACACCACCGCTGCTATCGGAAAGGGCTTCGCCATCGGGTCGGCGGCGCTGACCGCCCTGGCCCTCTTCTCGGCATTCGCCACCGCGGTCAGTCCTCCCGGAGAGGTGCTGACACTCGATCTGGTGAATCCCACCGTGGTGATCGGGCTCTTCATCGGCGGGACCCTTCCCTTCCTGATCGGTGCCATGACGATGACCGCCGTCGGACGGTCCGCCGCAGCTATGGTGGAAGAGGTTCGGCGGCAGTTCCGGGAGATCAAAGGCCTCATGGAAGGGACCGCGAAACCTGACAGTGCCCGCTGCGTCGACATCTCCACCCGGGCAGCTCTCCGTGAGATGATTCTGCCCGGCGTCACCGCCATCCTCACCCCAGTGGTTGTTGGCTACTTCCTCGGCGTCGAAGCCTTGGGCGGCCTCCTGGGCGGTGCGACCCTCGCCGGTGTCCTCATGGCGCTCTTCATGGCCAATGCCGGTGGGGCCTGGGACAACGCCAAGAAGTACATCGAATCCGGTGCCCTTGGTGGAAAGGGCTCAGACGCCCATAAGGCGGCAGTGGTGGGCGATACCGTCGGGGACCCTTTCAAGGATACTTCCGGGCCGGCGATGAACATTCTCATCAAGTTGATGTCGGTCGTCTCTCTGGTCCTCGCTCCGTGGTTTGCCAGCATGGCGCGGTAATCTCTTTTCCGGGCCTGCCGGGTAAAGAACCCCCCCGGCAGGCTCCTTCCTCACCTCCCAATCTGTGAGCCACGCGCCCCATGCTTCGCCTCGGTATCGTCGGATTGCCGAACGTCGGCAAGTCGACCCTCTTCAACGCTCTCACATCCGCCGGCGCCTTGGTGGCCAACTATCCGTTTGCCACCATCGACCCGAACACCGGCATCGTCCCGGTCCCTGACGAACGTCTGCAGGCCCTGGCCTCGATCATCCGGCCCCAACGGACTGTTCCCGCGACCATCGAATTCGTCGACATCGCCGGGTTGGTCCAGGGTGCGAGCGCTGGCGAAGGCCTGGGGAACCAATTCCTGGCCAACATTCGGGAGGTCGACGCCATCCTCCACGTCATTCGTGCGTTCGAGGATGACGACATCCAGCATGTGATGAGCTCGGTTGATCCGGTCCGCGATCGGGAAATCATCAACTTGGAACTCGGCCTCGCCGATCTGGCCGTCGTCGAAAAACGACTCGACAAGACCGTCCGTACCGCGCGATCCGGAGACGCCCAGGCCAAGATCGAACAAGGGCTCCTGGAACGGGCCCAGGCGGTGCTTGCCAACGGGGACCCCGCCCGGAGCCTCACGATCTCAGAGGAAGAAGCCCCTCTGTACCGGCAGCAGAACCTCCTGACGGCCAAGCCAGTGCTCTATGCCGCGAATATCGGCGAGATCGACGCCGCCAACACCCATCCACAGGTCGCAGCCCTCCAGGCGGTCCTTGACGCGAGTCAAGAGCCCGCCGAGATCGTGACGTTCAGTGCCAAGGTGGAGGCGGAGTTAGCTGAACTGCCGGCGGAAGATCGCGCCGATTTCCTTGGGGAACTTGGGTTGACCGAATCGGGGTTGGACCGCTTGGCCCGGGCCGCCTACCACCTCCTCGGCCTCCAGAGCTACTTCACCGCCGGCGAAAAGGAGGTTAGAGCGTGGACCATTCATCGGGGGGACAAGGCGCCTGCGGCGGCAGGGGTCATTCATTCCGACTTCGAGAAGGGGTTCATCCGAGCGGAGACGGTAGCGTTCGATGACTTCGTGCGGGTTAAGGGGTGGAAGGCGGCGCGGGAGCAGGGATTGGCCCGGGCGGAGGGGAAGGAGTATGTGGTGGCGGATGGTGACGTGATCTTGTTTCGGTTCAATGTGTGATGACGTATTAGGAGATAGCGTTCGAGACTTAGCCTCTGTTGCAGCATGGGACGTGGCAGAAGGAGGCACCCAACAGTCCCAACCCCCCTGTCTTGTTCGGTGACGGCTGGCGCCGGGCTCTCACTAACTATTTGCATGGATGGGGTCTCTGCGGCCTTTCCGATTAAGGCTGCATACAGTAACGTATAACCGAATCAGGCTGCGGGGGAGTCCACCCGTAAGCAGCACAATTACTAGTTAGCCCGAGCGTGAACGAGAGGACCCGGTGGCCACGAACTCAATACTTCCCCCGCAGGCCGCATTTCATCACGCCGTCTTGCGTCATCTCGCTCAACATCCCGAAGGCGATCGGCGGCGCAACATCCACGAGGCGATACCCGACCTGATGGGCCTCAGTGAGGCGCAACGCACGGAGCGGCTGGCGAACCTTCCTCACCTTCGATACCGCCATCGAAGCGGGTGGGGGCTGAGCATGCTCAAGGCAGCTGGCTACGTGGACAATCCTACGCCAGGCATCTGGCGCATCACGGATCGGGGTCGCGAGCTACTTGCACGCTACCCGGACGGGTTCGACGAAGAGACCGGCCGCCGAGTCATCCGCGAAGGTCGTCGCGAAACCCAAGGTGAGGATGCCAGCGGCGGTGACGGAGCGGCGGATGCTGGCGAGGCTGGGATGCAGCAGACGCCCGAGGAGCGAATCGACAGCGCGCTGGAGGAGGTTCGTCGTGCGGTCGCCGGAGAACTCTTGGAGAAGATCGCGCAGGCTCCACCGGTGTTCTTCGAGGAACTGGTGCTCGACCTGTTGCATGCCCTGGGATACGGCGCGAGCGATGATGATCTCGAACGAGTGGGGCAAGCCGGGGATGGCGGGATCGACGGAGTCATTTCGCTCGACAAGCTTGGGTTCGAGAGGGTCTGCATTCAGGCGAAGCGCTGGCAGGGTTCCGTCGGTCGGCCGGAGGTGCAGAGGTTCTACGGAGCTCTCGCAGGCCGGCGTGCGAGGAAGGGCGTCTTCATCACCACGTCCACCTTCACCCGTGAGGCGCGGGAATTTGCCTCCCAGGTGGCAGATAGCATCGTTCTCATTGACGGCGCTCGGCTCACGTCGTTGATGATCGAGCACGGTGTCGCCGTGAGCCACTATCGCGTTGTCCGGCTGCCGAGGGTCGATGAGGATTACTTCGATGCAGACTGACCGCCGGGCTAACAAGCCGATGAAGCTGACGGTCGCCTTCGGCGCCCGCAGCTTATCGGCAAGGCGTTAGACGGCACAGCTAGGGATTCCAATGGCCGAGCATCGCAACGATCCGTTCTGGAAGCTGCGCCCCCCGCCACCGACGCCCGAAGACGAGCTATGCGCGTGTGTGGACGGGCCGCCGATCATGCTGCAGGCTCATCTGTCCCCCAATCCACTTTCGTGCATTGCCTGCAACTCGGAGGTTCCCCCTGAATGTGTCGGTTTTCCGGAGAAACTCGCCGAAGAGCTGGCCAGTTGGCAGAGCTTCCACGACTGCTTCTATGTGCTCTGGCTTGACTCCGGCGCGTTTGAGTCTTGGGCAGAGGCCCAGCTGGACGATCCAGCGAGCACGGTCCACATGCGCGGCCGCGCGCTGGTCTCCGAACTGAACGTGTTTCGCCGCGCCTACTACTGGTGGTTTCAGAGGGTGGACGAGACAATCGAGCCACGTACTAGCTGTCCAGTCTGCGAGAGGCATCTGACCGAGGCTCACGGACGTCGCATTTGCGAGCCGTGCGCTGTCGTGTTGGCCGTCTAACAAGCCGCTGCACCCGACGAGCGGCAAGGCGTTAGAAAGCACAAAGGGGGCGAGCGAGTATGGCTGAGGTAACTCGTCGGCGCACGGGAGAGCACCTCCGGGCGCTGTTCCAGATTCTCCTAGCACACTCCGAGGGGATGCAAGCCCGGGATGCGCTTGCAGCCCTTGTCCAAAAGGTGGAGCTCAGTGACTACGAGGCGGGCACCTACGAATCCGGAGGGCGGCGGTTCGAGAAGATCATCAGGTTTGCAACCGTCGATTGTGTGAAGGCGGGTTGGTTGCAGAAACAGAAGGGTCGGTGGAGCATCACGGAAGACGGGCAGAAGGCCTTCGCAGAGTTACCTGACCCAGAGATTTTCTACCTGCGGGCCGTTTCGCTCTACAAGAGATGGAAAAAGAGCCAGGCGGAGGAAGAAGACGAGGAGGGGGATTCGGACGAGTCTACGAAGACCGCAGCAGTGACTCTGGAAGAAGCCGTCGAGTCGGCGTGGGGGGAGATCGATCGTTACCTCCAGCACATGAATCCCTACGATTTCCAAGACCTGGTAGGTGCACTGCTTCGAGGATTGGGGTATTACATCGCGTGGACCGCTCCACCCGGCAAAGATGGTGGAGTTGATTTAGTGGCTACACCGGACCCACTTGGGATCGGCTCTCCTCGTATAAAGGTTCAGGTGAAGCGACAGCAACAGAGCGTCAATGTCGACGGGCTGAGGTCGTTTATGGCCACTCTCGGTAGCGACGACGTAGGATTGTTCGTAGCTCTCGGTGGCTTCACCAAGGACGCGCAGGATGAAGCGCGCCATCAGACCAGCCGAAAGGTTACTCTCATTAACCTTGAACGCCTCTACGATCTTTGGGTAGAGCAGTATCCGACGTTGCCCGATGAAGATCGTCGCCGTCTACCCCTTCAGCCTATCTACTTCTTGGCGCCGGAATAGTGCTTTCTACCAAGCGTATGGAGCAGTCGGGCCGCAGGATCTGGCGGCGGGGCCGCGGAGATGTCGGATGACACGTTTTCGAGCGATACCGCGCAATCACGCCTGAGGTAGAGACCCATGGCCATCAAGAAATCTGACCTCTACTCCTCCCTCTGGCAGTCGTGCGACGAGCTGCGCGGCGGCGTGGATGCCTCGCAGTACAAGGACTATGTCCTGACGCTGCTCTTCATGAAGTATGTCTCCGACAAGGGCGCCGCCAGGGCGGGAGCCCTCATCGAGGTACCCGAAGGCGGCAGCTTTGCCGACATGGTGAAGCTCAAGGGCGACAAGGAGATTGGCGACAAGACAAACAAGATCATCGGCCGCCTGGCCGTGGCCAACGATCTCAAGGGCGTGATCGACCAGGCCGACTTCAACGACGAGAGCAAGCTCGGCAGCGGCAAGGAGATGCAGGACCGGCTCTCGAAGCTGGTCGCGATCTTCGACGGGCTCGACTTCCGCGCCAACCGGGCCGAGGGCGACGACCGGACATCGATCTACTCGAGGAGGATGGCAAGCCCTATCTGCGGATCGCCGTCGAGCCGTACCCGGTGCCCATCAGCTACCGCGGCGAATACCACTATCGCAGCGGCAGCACGAAGCAGGTGCTGAAGGGTGCCGCACTCGACCGGTTCCTGCTCGGCAAGACAGGCAGGCGGTGGGACGCGGTGCCGGTGCCCAGCGTGGCCGTCGGTGAGCTGGATGCAGCAGTACTGGCCCGCTTCCGCGAGCGCGCCGCGCGCAGCAAGCGCCTGGCGACCGATGTCCTGGCCGAGAAAGATGCGGGCCTGATCGAGAAACTGCGCCTCACTGAGGGAACCTACCTCAAGCGCGCGGCCATCCTGCTCTTCCATCCGGATCCGGAGCGTTTCTTCACCGGTGCGGCGGTGAAGATCGGGTACTTCGCGAGTGAGACGGATCTGCGCTATCACGATGAAGTCGAGGGGGACCTGTTCACTCAAGTCGACCGAATCATGGATCTTCTGTTGACCAAATATCTGAAAGCGGCCATCAGCTACGAGGGGATCCAGCG
>JAJCZW010000079.1 GCA_029262155.1 Gemmatimonadota bacterium | reverse complement strand
ACCTGTCGGGGCTCTCCGGCGGGCGTCCGGTGGATCCGAACCGGATCGTGGTGAGTTCCGGGTCGAAACAATCGCTATTCAATGCCTGCTTCTCTCTTTTCGGACCCAAAGACAAGGTCCTCATTCCGACACCGGCGTGGGTGTCCTATCCCCAGATCGTTCGGCTGGCTCGTGCGACGCCGGTGATAATCCCCGGAGACCTGGAGTGGGGACTCAAAGTGGGTGTGGCCGACTTGGAACGACATACCGACAAGCTGGTCCGAGGGCTTATCCTTTGCTCGCCGAACAATCCGACCGGGGCGGTGTACACCCTCGGTGAACTCAAATCGATCGCAACGTGGGCCGCCTCCAACGGTGTGTATATCATCGCGGACGAGATCTATCGGAGGATCTATTTCGGTGACGGCGCAGCGCCGTCTTTTCTCGATCTTCCGGATGAACTCCTGGAGCGTGTGGTCATTATCACCGGGGCGAGCAAAGCGTACGCGATGACGGGGTGGCGGATCGGCGCGGCGTACGCCCCCACACCCTTGGTCCAGGCGATGGACGCACTCCAGTCCCACACGACGACAGGCGCTAACCACCCAGCGCAGTGGGCGGCGGCGACGGCATTTCAAGACCCGAAGGTTGAACGCGAGGTCGTGCGCATGCGTGATGCGTTCCACCGGCGACGCGATATCCTGGTACAGCGGTTCCGACAGGATGCCCCGGGCATCGAATTCGTCGACCCCCATGGCGCGTTCTACCTCTTCTTTCGGGTGGATGGACTCCGGACCGACTGCGCCATGACCGGGACCGAGTTCGCCACCCGGTTGCTCGACGAGGTGGGTCTGAGCTTGGTCCCGGGTGTGGCGTTCGGAGATGACCGATGGGTCCGTCTCAGTTTTGCCGTGTCCGAAGAGGAGTTAGCCCAAGCACTCGATCGACTGATGCCCTTCATTGCCGCGCACCCGGCCAGCAAGGGGCAGTAGGTGGTCCTCTTCGAATGTCGCCCGCCTCCCGCTGTGTTGCCGCAGATCCGGTGGCAGTGGGAAAGCGAAACCGACATCCTCTCCGGTTTGATTGATACCCCATGCCACGGCCAGACGGGAACGATCGAACTCGACGATCCGGGTGGTGCCATGGCCGTTCTGGATCTGAACGACGGCCAGGTGCGGGGAGTCGATATTGTCGTATGGCCCGAGGTGATGACCGTACCCGGTCTACAGGTTCCTGAGCCGGCTCACCGAGGTGTCATCACCGCGCCATTCGCCCTGAGTGATCCCGGCGTCCCGGCGATGCAGGTCCGGGCCACCCTCGCCATCATGGTCGACGAGACCGAGAGCGTGATGCATCTCCAGGTGGGCGAGGACACACCAGTCGATCTGATCCAGGTGGCGGATCATCTGTTCCTGACCCTCGATGTCGCTGGGCACCTGACCGGTTGTTGGTTGACGGGCGTCCCAGCACCCCCAGGGCTCGACTGAACCACCGTTGCCGTGCACCGTCGAACCTGAAAGGCGGCCGATGAAAGACCGATGGTCCGATGCCGACGCCAGACGCATTGTCTCATCGTACGCCAAGCAGGGGGTAGGACCCGATGTGGCGCTTCGGGTGTACTCCTCCCGACTCCTGGGTGCAGACCGGCGTTTGGTGCTCCATGGAGGAGGAAACACCTCAGTCAAAACCACACTTCCCGATCTCTACGGGGACGCTGTGGAGGTGATCTGTGTCAAAGGGAGCGGATGGGACTTGGCGACGATTGAACCTGAGGGCCTTCCGGCGGTGCGGCTGGAGCCGCTGCGAAGGATGCGGCAACTCGGCGCATTGTCCGATGAGGCCATGGTGAACGCCCAACGGATCAATCTCCTCGATGCCAAGGCACCCAATCCGTCGGTTGAGACACTGCTGCATGCGTTCCTGCCGCATCGCGTTGTCGACCACACCCACGCGAACGCTATCCTTGCCCTGACCGACCAGACGGAGGGAGAGGTTGTGTGTCGGGAGGTCTTTGGGGCCCGGGTTGGATATGTCCCCTACATTATGCCCGGGTTCGCCCTCGCCAAACAGGCGGTCGAGGTCTTCGAGCAAGACGAATCGATCGAAGGACTTCTCCTTCTCAAACACGGCCTGTTCACCTTTGGGGATAGCGCGAAGGAGGCCTACCGTAGAATGATTGCCTTGGTCTCACTCGCGGAGGCGGCCATTAGTCAAAGGGGGACGCGGCCACTGCGCGCAGCGTCGGCGCCGACAACGGTGGCGTCGGTGTCGGCTGTTGCCCCGATCCTCCGGGGGTTGACCGCGCTATCTGATGGAGATGACTACACTCGGTTCATCCTTGAGCACCGAGCCAGTCCCGACATTCTCACCTATGTCAATGGGGCGGAGCTGGAGCGATACAGTCAGCAAGGGACAGTGACCCCGGACCATGTGATTCGGACGAAGTCCAAGCCATTGATCGTTCCGGCTCCGGAACCGGAGGCGCTGGATCGATTCGGGATCGCGGTACGAGATGCCCTGTCGGCCTATGCGAAGGACTATCACGAATATTTTGTGCGGCACAACAGCACCCAATCGGTGGCAAAGGCTGAACTTGACCCGATGCCGCGGGTGATCTTGGTCCCGGGTGTAGGGCTCTTTGGGTTGGGACGGTCCCGTCGTGCCGCAAAGATCGCCGCCGATCTGGCCGAAACGAACGTGGCGGTTATTGGCGATGCCGAGTCGATGGGAGAGTATGAGGTGATTGAGGAATCCGACATCTACGACATCGAGTACTGGTCATTGGAGCAGGCGAAATTGGCCGGCGCGGTGTCGCGCCAACTGGATGGGCATGTTGCCGTGGTCACCGGAGGCGGGTCTGGGATCGGTGCCGCGATCGTGCGGCGCTTGGCCCAAGAAGGTGCGGAGGTCATGGTCCTAGATCGAGAGGGTGACGCAGCGACAGCGGTCGCGGAGGAATGTGGAGGGACAGGCTTCGTCTGTGATGTGACGGAACCCAGCCAAGTTCGTGCGGTGTTCGAGTCGATTGTGGCCTTGGTGGGTGGGGTCGACATCGTGGTCTCGAATGCTGGCGCCGCGTGGCAGGGGCGAGTCGGCGAGGTTCCCGCGGAGGATCTCCGAGCGAGCTTTGAACTCAATTTCTTTGCGCATCAAACGGTAGCACAGGCTGCGGTTGCCATCATGAAGGCGCAAGAGATCGGCGGCTGCCTACTTTTCAATGCTTCCAAACAAGCGGTGAACCCCGGGAAGCACTTTGGGCCCTACGGCCTCCCGAAATCGGCGACGCTGAGCCTGATGCGTCAGTACGCCGTCGACTACGGGGAGGTCGGTATTCGATCCAACGCGGTCAACGCTGATCGCGTTCGCAGCGGACTGCTGAGCGCATCGATGATTCAGCAGCGGGCGACCCAGCGCGGTGTGAGTCCAGCGGAGTATATGGAGGGCAACCTGCTGGGCCGGGAGGTGTCTGCCTCGGACGTGGCCCAGGCGTTCCTCCACCTTGCCCTCGCAATGAAGACAACGGGCGCCGTGATGACAGTGGACGGAGGCAATATCGCCGCCGCGCTCCGATGAGTTCCGTTCCTCGGACCCGACCTCATGTCCACCACCTTGCACCCCTCCGGCGGGCCCTGTCGTCCTGTGGGCTAGTTCCCTCCAGCATGCCTTCCGCTGGAGGGCTCGGGCGAGCCGATGATGCTGCCGTGCGACCGGCGTCGCTGGTGGGCGACGCCGTGCTCTCGTCCTTCCCGTGTGGACCGCCGGTAGGGTGTCCGGAAGCGTTAGGGTTCCTCGACGGTATTCAACGTCACCAGATCGTCGCCTATGACGGGCCGTCTCCACTTGTGCTCGGTTGGGTCGCGGCCGGCGTTCTTCTCCGGACCGGACGGGAACTCAAGCCCACGATGGCGGGGACGGCGCAACTCGCCATCGGCCGTGAAACAGTGTTGGCGAAGGCGGCTGACGCGTTGCACGGGTTTGAGGTGCTGCCGTTAGAACCGCCGGATGATCTTCACCCAGCCCACGACTTGGACGTGGCGCGAGGAATGGTCGACCGGCGCCGGGCACAACTCGAGGAGGAGATTGGGCAGCGGTTCCGGGCGACCTCTTCGGCGTGGCTGCTGATCGATGGCTCCCTCTCCCACAGCACTGCGTGGAGCCAAGATCCCCGTATGCTCGGCATTGCCAAGAGCCATGCCATCCTTCCTTTCGATGGCCGGGCCCTCACGACCTATCTCCAGCTTCCCGAAGGGTGCCGCACCTCGCTGTTCCGACCGGCCACCCGAGGGGGAAGGGAGACGTTTTCCTGGGGACTCCGATTACGGGAGTGGATGGGGAAGGATCCCTTCCACGGGTTGGTGCGCATTGAGGCTGCCCCGACGGAAGAAACCCGTCGCCGGGCGAGCGAGTACTCCCAGTGGATTCTCGCCGAGCGATCTCCATTGAGTGCGCCAGACGTGCGTTGGGATCGTCAACTCTACGGGATGCGCGCTGTCGAGCGGTATCTCGGGGCTATCCTTGGAGAGTAATTCGAATCGACCGCATGTTTGATTCGGGAGGTTCTCCCGGAGGGATCCCCCAGCGATATTTGAACCCAGTTCTCCATCCGAGGGCCCACCCCAACCGCGAACCGACTCCGTGAGAGGGCTACCGCGACACCAATGGCGCATCAATGAAGCAGCAGGCCCCGATCCCACCAATCGGCCGCGTCGTCGCGACCGAACAGAAGCCGAGTACGCCCCATCAGTTCTACTTCTGGACCGCGCGCTCATCTCCTATCGGCATTGGGGCCATCGTCAGAGTCGACAGTGACGAACGGGTCATCCACGGGGTTGTCACGGATGGCTTTGCCTATTCCGATCTCGAAACCCCGCTCGACGCTGTGATCGGAGCCGAAGGCGATCCCGCAGGATTGATCGACCCGACGGCTCGCAGTGAAATCCGGCTCTACCTTGCTGCGGTTCTGCGCCACCATCCTGAGGAGCCGCTCCAGCCTGTCCCTCTCGGCGCGGTCCATCTGGCAACGGATGCCGACGTCACCGTTGCCCTTCGGATGGACAGCTTCACCGATGGAGAGGAGTCAACGGGAATCCCGGTGGGCGTCTATGCGGGTGGAGGCTTGGAGGCTCCGGTGTATCTGGATGCCGATTTCCTTGTCGGCCCCGAAGCGGCGCATCTCAATATCACCGGCGTGTCTGGCCTCGCGACCAAGACGAGCGCGGTTGAGTTTCTCCTCACGAGCATCTTCCAGACCTTCCCCACGCAGAAGGGCTCTGTTGCAGCGCTGTGCTTTAATGTGAAAGGTCCCGATCTCTGTTTTCTCGATCAGGCAGGGAGCCTGGAAGAGACGGACCGAAACATCTACGACCGTTTGGGGCTCGTCCCCGAGCCATTTGCAGCATTCCAGTGTTATGCTCCGTACAAGGCAGATGGCGTCAATCTGAATACGTTGCGCACCCACCCCGACTTGGAAGGAAATACACGTCCCCTCGTCTGGGGTCTTCGGCAAGTCTTGGATTATGCGGAGGTCTTACTCAACCGAGACGACATCGATGCGAAGGCCGGCGCGTTCATCGACTTTCTCGCCGAGCGAGTCGTGGGGCAGGAATTTCGAGACGACTCCCTTCGCGCGAAGCCGTTCCGGGTCGAGACCTTCGCCGATTTGGAGGAGTTTTTTCGCGCGATCTTCGATTGGATGGAGGCGCTCAATCGGGGCGGTGAGATCTGGCGGACGCACCACATTGCGACGATCCGCAAGGTGCGAAACCGTCTCGGGAACATCAGCACCCGATCGAAGGGGCTCGTCACAGACGACGGTGAGGTCCACGACTTACCGTGGGGTGAGTTTACTGATCGGGCGGTGTATACGGTCGACGTGGCTGGTCTGGACCCGCTCGCCCAGGATCTTGTGTTCGCCCGTGTCGTGTCTGTGCTTAAGGAGCAGCTCGAGCGACGCACCTTAGGGGTGGATCACGTCATCGTCTTTGTGGACGAGTTGAACAAATACGCGCCGAGCGATGGGCCCGAGACCTATGTCCGGAAAATGCTCTTGGATCTTTCGGAACGGGGACGGTACCTCGGGCTGGTCTTGTTTTCGGCACAGCAGTTCCGATCGCAGGTCCATCGGCGCGTGGTGGGGAACGCCGGGACCGCGTTGTTTGGACGCATGGATAATGACGAATTGACGATGGGAGGATACAGTACGCTCTCGGCCGCCATCAAGGCGAAGCTGGCGACGCTCCCGAAGGGCGAACTGATGATTCGGCACCCACACTTCACTCAGCCGATCTTTGTGCGATTCCCCCGACCTGCGGTGCTCACCGGACGGGATGGCGTCCAACGGTTCCCCCCCAGTCCTGATCTCCCGTTTCCGGATGCGGTCGCCCGGGTGCTCCGGGGGATGGACTCGACGTTGTCCACCGAGGAGATCCGCGATTTGGTTGCCGGGCGGCGCGCCGAGGATGTTCGCCGGTCGCTCCATGCCACCCAACGGAGTCGTCCCGATGATCCCATGGCGTACTTCCGGGCATGCCTGGGCCGGGCGGTGGTGGCCGAATCCCGCGACATGCGGCGCGGAATACCGGGCGTACGATCGGCTCCAGACCCGTATGCGTAGCCGCTTGCCCTTGTCGCGATCCACAGCCATTCTCTAGCGTGCGTCTTGCTCACCTTGCCGACACCCATCTTGGGTTCCGGCAGTATCACCGGCAAACCGCCGCTGGCCTGAACCAGCGCGAGGCCGATGTGGCAAATGTGTTTCGCCACACCGTCGATACGCTGGTTGCCGAACAACCGGATGCGATCATCATCGCGGGGGATGTGTTTCACACGGTACGACCCCCCAACGCCGCAATTGTCTTTGCGTTTCAGCAACTACATCGGCTTCGCGAGGCCCTTCCCAAGAGCGCCATCATCGTGGTGGGGGGGAATCATGATACGCCTCGATCCGCGGAGAGTGGAAGCATCCTCAGGCTCTTCAGTGCGGCCGGTGTGGATGTGGTTGCGGAGGAAGCGCAGCGTCTAGTGTACCCGGCGCTCGATCTTAGCGTGCTGGTGGTACCTCACCAAGCGTTGATGGGGGACGTCCGTCCCGCGCTCGAACCCGATGGGACGGCGCAGCACCAAGTCCTCGCTTTACATGGGGAGATTGCAGGCACATTCCCGTCCGACCATGCGGCGATGGAGTACGGCGGTGCGGTCCTCACGGAGGGTGATCTGCAGAGTGAACGATGGTCGTACGTTGCCCTGGGTCACTATCATGTTATGCACCAGGTGAACGAACGCGCTTGGTACGCCGGAGCGCTGGAGTATGTCACCACGAATCCGTGGGGTGAGCGTCGGGATGAGGTGGCGCGTGGTCTTCCTGGTAAGGGATGGTTGCTTGCGGACCTGGTGAGCGGGGAGGTGGAGCGTCGCTGGGTGGAGCAGCCGAGGCAGGTGCACGATCTCCCACCCATCGACGCAGTGGGTCGTTCGGTGGCGGAGATCGATCGACTGTTGCGGGCACAACTCGAGGCTGTTCCGGGAGGGTACGCCGAGCAAATCATCCGTCAAGTCGTTGCGGAGATTCCACGCCACATTGCGCGTGACCTGGATCACGCCTTCATCCGTCAGGCGAAAGCGGGGGCACTGCACTACCGGCTTGACCTCCGACGGCCCGCTCCAACGGGACCGATAGGGCTTGCGCCGGGCGGTCGACGGCAAACTCTCCCCGAATTGCTCGAAGACTACCTCCGACGTCGACCACTCCCAGCGGAACTCGACCGGGATGCCGTTGTGGCGGCCGGCCAGGCACTGCTGAATGCCGTGCGACAGCCGGTGGAAGAGGCCTAGCGTGCGCCTTCACCGTCTTCGCCTCCAGAACTTTCGCCAGCATGCACTCACTGATTTGGAGTTTGGGTCGGGGGTCACGGGGATCATTGGGCCCAATGGAGTCGGCAAGAGCACCCTGCTCGAGGCGTTGGCATGGGCACTCTACGGGACGCCGGCCGCTCGTGGGACCAAGGATTCGATCCGTCGGCGTGGCGCCCCACCGCGATCGCGGGTCGAGGTGGTGGTTGAGTTCGGACTCGGAGCTCATGAGTATCGGGTGGTCCGATCACTCAACCGTGCCGAGTTGTATCAAGATGGGCGGGCGGACCCACTGGCCAACGCCATTGGCACGGTCAATGACCAGATCACGCATATCCTCGGCATGTCGCGGGATGAGTTCTTCAACACCTACTTCACGGGACAAAAGGAACTGACCGTGATGGGGGCGATGAGCCCTGCGGATCGCGGGCGGTTCCTGTCCCGCGTCCTGGGATACGAACGACTGCGTGATGCGCAGGATGTGCTCCGCGACCGTCGGTCGGAACTGCGTGGCCGTCTCGAGGCGATCGTGCGTGGTGTACCGACCGAGGAATCTCTCCTCCAGGAGGAGGCGGATGCCCAGGCACGGCTCGATGCGGCGGGGGCCCACGTGGCCAGCGCGGCGACGACCCTGGCCTCGGCGGAAGAGGCTCTAGAGGTCACCACACCCCGCTGGGAGGCTGTGCAGCGACTCCAGGAACAGGTGCGGACCATCGAAAGCGACCTGCGGCTAGCCGAGCACCAGGTCGCGGATTCCCGGGAGATGTTTACGACCCTGGATCGGGATTTGGCTGAGGCGATTCGCGCCCGGAGCAGGTTCGATGAACTGGCACCGCAAGTTGCCCCGATGGGAGCCCTGCGAGAGGCGCTCCGCACGCACGAAGCTCAGGCGTCGGCACTGGCCTCACGGAGGATGCAAATAGGAGAGTTGGGGACACTCAAACGACAGCGTTCCGAAGTGGAGAATCGGATTGCCAGACTTCCGTCGCCCCAAGATATCGCCGGGGCGGCCACCGCACTACGTGAAGCGCAACAAGCACTGGCAGCAGCGAAGGAACGGGCCGATCGATTCCGCACGACTTGGGTGAGTGATCGCCAGGAAGCTACGACGCGTCGACAACAGCTTCTCGATCAATACGCGGACATCACGGAACAGCGAAAGCGTCTTGAGGAGGCCGGTCCGGAGGGAGCCTGTCCCACATGTAGCCGTCCTTTGGGTGAAGAGTACGCCGATGTCCTTGCGGTCATGGATCGGCAACTGCAGGAGGTCAAGACCAATGGGCGGTACTTCGCCCAACGCGTGGAACAGCTGAGCAAAACCCCGGAGGAGGTGCGTCAGGCAGATGCCGAGCAGGCACGATTGGATACTCTTGTGGCGCATCGGCAGACCGCGTCAGGTACGGTGGCGCGCGCGGGCCAGGAGCGCGAGGATCTCCTCGTCGACCTTGCCAAGGTCAATTCTCAGATTACACAGCTTGAGGCCGCACTCGGCGTGGAAGACATCGGGTATGATGAGGTGGCACATCGCACGGTGCGTGAGACAATCGAGGCACTGGAACCGCTGGCCCTCCAGTTGGAGCGATTCCGTGATGCCGCCACCCGGGCGGAGAGGCTGACGGCGCAAGCGACAGAGACGGAAGCGGTGTTGTCCGAACGCGAGCGCCAGGTCCTGGAGCTTCGTGCCACCCTCCAGGGTCTTGGGTGGGACCCCGAGGTGTTCCAAGCGACTCAAGGGGAGATGCGACAGGCGGAAGCCAACCGGCGCGAGGCAGAGGTTGGGCACACTCGAGCCGTAGGGGAGCACCGCGTGGCCAACGCTGCAGTGGTCCATGTTGCCGCGCGTCGCGCCGAACGCGCGGCGCGGGAGGCAGAACGGGCACGCATTGCCCTGGACCTTCTCCTGAACCAAGAGTTGGATCGTGCCCTCGCCGACCTGCGAACCGATCTCAACGCGACTCTCCGACCGGACCTTTCAGATATGGCATCGTCTTTCCTCCGGGATCTCACGGCCGGTCGCTATGCAGATCTTGAACTGTCCGAGGCCTACGAGGCGACGATCATCGACGATGGGGTGCCGCTCGAAGTCCTCTCTGGTGGCGAGGAGGACCTTTCGAGTCTTGCCCTTCGTCTCGCCATTAGCCAAATGATTGCCGAGCGTGCGGGCCAGCCGTTGTCGCTCCTGGTGCTCGACGAAATCTTTGGGTCTTTGGATGAGGATCGACGAGGTGCGGTTCTCGACCTGTTGCGCAACCTGGCGGATCGCTTCCCCCAAGTGATCCTCATCACACATATCGAGGGTGTCCGGGATGGCGTCGATCGAGCGATTCGAATCACCTACGACGTGGAACGGGGCGTGTCCACCGCGAGTGAAGAGCCGTTGGGACCCCTGAACCATGCGGCGGCGTAAAGCGGTGTGGGATCGCGAACCCACCCAAGCGGTGGACCAGGACATCGACGAGTTGAACGGTCTCTTCACGGAGGCGTTTACCGCGCGCTATCGCAGCGACGGGTTGGCCAGTGTCCGAGTGCCGCCACTCAACCCGGACGTGTGGCGCTTCGCGTTGCGCGTGGCAGGAGACGGTGCCTTGCTCTGGCGGCATCGCAACGGAACGCTCCTTGGGTTCAACATGGTGCATTGTTCCGGTGGTGAAGGATGGATGGGGCCGCTCGCTGTTCGTCCCGCCTGGCAAGGGTGTGGGCTGGGGTCCCACATGGTTCAGACCGGCATCGCCTACCTTGACCGGCATCGGGTTGCCACGATTGGGTTGGAGACGATGCCAAGAACCGTAGAGAACATCGGGTTCTATAGCCGACTTGGGTTCCAGCCAGGATATCTCACGATCACGCTGGCACGAGACCTCGCTCCACCGGGCAACTCGCCCGCTTCACCGTCGAATGCTGATCAGGAACGCTCCGAGGAGATCGCCGCATGCCAAGCGCTTTTGGCCCAGGTGGGGGCGCGAGCCGACTTCGCGGTTGAGATGGTCCTGACCCATGAGTTGGACTTAGGAGGACTGACGACGATCCGTAACTCCGTCGGCGAAGTGACCGGGTTTGCCCTCTGGCATACCGCGCCTCTCACCCGGGGGCGAGCGCGCGACGACGTCCGCGTGCTGAAAGCGGCCGCGCTGGATATGCGGGCGTGGCAGGAGTTGCGGGAGGCTACGGAATGTGCGGCCGCGGCGGCTGGTGGGCGGCGACTGCTGATCCGGTGCCAAACGGCATTCGCAGCAACGTACCGTGATTTAGTTGGCGCAGGGTACGAGGTGCACTGGACCGATGTACGGATGTGTGTGCGACAACAGGAGGGGCTTGTACCCGACGCGGTGGTGCTGTCGAATTGGGAGATCTAGCAGCACTCGAGAGCGGGCCTACTCCTTTCGAAGTGCCCACCAGCGAATGAGGAGGGTGATCCCGAGACCGAAGAGCACATGAATAATTCCCAGGCCGGCGGGTACAATGAAGGCAAAGATGACCCAAACGGCGAGGCTGAGAAGGGCGCCAAGTAGAAGAAGTGACACAAGGGCTCCAAAAGTCGTTGACGGTGAATCCGGTCTTTCCTATTATACACAAGTCGGTTGGCCGTGGGGAACCACGTTATTGAGCCAACAAGTTCGATGGTGGGCCCACATACCGTGACCGCTGTCATGCCCCTCGGGGTAGGCAAACGCCAGGGTGAGGGCGCCAAGCTTTCTCATCGGGCTTCAATAATATCTCCATAGCCATCCGACACCTGGGCGCCGACCGATCTCTAATGGCGGCGCCCTTTCGCATCCTCTCGCCCGCATCGCACGGGAGTGTCATGCCTCGTTGCTTGGTCACGCGCAAAACGCATTTCAATGCCGCCCATCGATTGCACAACCCTGAGCGGTCGCCGGAGTGGAATCAGGCGACGTTCGGTCTTTGCAATAACCCGAATTATCATGGCCACAACTATGATCTCGAAGTCACGGTTGCCGGGGAGATTTCCTCGGAGACGGGATACGTACTCGATGTCAGCGTCCTCCACGAGGTGATCGAACGAGAAGTGCTGGCCACACTCGATCACAAGAATCTGAATCTCGATGTCCCTTGGTTCGCCTCCCGGATTCCGTCGGCCGAGAACATCGCCGTGTTTTGTTGGGACGCGATCGCCCCTCACCTGCCCGCGGGTTCGCTGACCCGCGTCCGACTTTGGGAGACAGCTCGAAACTATGTCGACTACGAAGGCACATAACCAGGAACCATCGGCGTTCGCCGGCCATGTTCACAGTATGCTGGTGGCCATGGGGGAGGACCCGACCCGTCCCGGATTGGTGAAGACCCCGGCGCGCGTGGAAGCGGCGTACCAGTGGCTGACGCGCGGCTATAGCATGTCCGTCACCGACGAGGTTGGGTCCGCGGTCTTTGAGGAACCGCATGAGAATATGATTCTCGTCCGGGACATCGAACTCTACTCGATGTGCGAACACCATCTCCTCCCGTTCTTTGGCCGGGCCCATGTGGCCTACCTGCCGAACGGACGGATTGTGGGGTTGAGCAAGATCCCGCGGATCGTAGAGATTTTTTCACGGCGACTCCAAGTCCAAGAACGCCTCACGGATCAGGTGGCAGATGCGTTAATGGAGGTCTTGTCCCCGCAAGGCGTGGGCGTGGTGATCGAGGCCGTCCACCTCTGCATGATGATGCGGGGGGTCGAGAAACAGAACTCGCGTACGGTCACCTCGGCCCTCCGAGGCGTCTTTCGGAATGACGCGATGACACGACAAGAGTTCCTCGGTCTGGTACATGGGGCGAGCGTGCAGCGATGATCAGTCCACTGCCATGACGGCTGCCCTGACCGGTCAGGTTGCATTCGTGACCGGTACCTCGCGTGGTATTGGAGCAGCGATTGCCGAACGATTCGCTGGGGCCGGGGCCCTGGTAGTGGGGCTGGCGAGGAGCCTGAAGACACACCGCAGCGAGGCCCGATGGCAGATTGCATGTGACCTCTGCGACACCGCCGCCGTCGAACGAGTCGTGCAACAGGTACTTGCCGAGGTCGGCCCCCCCCATATCGTGATCAATAGTGCTGGGGCTTTCCTCATGGCACCCCTCGACGCCACACCACTGTCCGCGTTCGATGCCCAGCTGGCGATCAACCTCCGTGCCCCATTCGCCTTGGCTCAGTTGCTCCTGCCGCGCATGCGCGAGGTAGGTCGCGGCCGACATATTGCCATCGGGAGCATCGCCGATCATCAGTCGTTCCCTGAAAATGCCGCCTATGGTGCTTCGAAATGGGGACTGCGGGGGTTGCACGGTGTATTGCGGGAGGAGTATCGCGGTACGGGAGTCCAGTGTACCCTCCTGTCGCCAGGCCCCACCGATACCGCCGCGTGGGATTCAGTCAATCCCGACGAGCGGGAAGGGTTCCTCCCGCGGGCACGGATGCTCCGCCCTGGAGATGTCGCTGAGGCCGCACTGTTCGTTGCAACACGTCCCCTGCACGTCGACATCGACTGGCTCCGGATAAACCCGGTGTGAGGGAGTGGTGATGTTGATCGATCTCACCGACCACCTCCGCTGCCCAGCCGATCACCGGGAAGAATATCTGGTGGTCCTTCCTGAGGAGATGCGGGGGCGACATGTGATGACCGGGGATGTTGGGTGCCCTCTCTGTGGACGGACGATGGTCGTGAAGGGTGGGATTCTCCGGCTGGGAAATCCGCCACCTGTAGAAGGGCAATCCGCCTTAACAGCCGAGTCGATTGCGGCGTTGCTGATGCTCGACGGTCCAGGGGGTTATGTCGCACTTGTCGGGAATGCCGGGTGCCTCGCCCGCGACGTGGCTCTCGAGTTGCCAGGCGTGCACTTTGTCGCAATCAATGCCCCCAGTCACCTCACCGAAGGTGGGGCCAGCGACGGATGGAGCGTGCTGTATGCCGAGCGTTTCCCACTCAAAGAAGCGTGTTTGCGCGGCGTGGTGATCGGGAGCGACGTGGCCAGGGACGAGGATTGGATTCGCGGCGCAGCCCGTGCTTTGCTCCCCGGTCTGCGAGCGGTGATTGAAGGGGAGGTGCCGGATGGCATCGGGCTCGTGACGCTGGCGAAGAGTCCCGGGTGCTGGGTTGGTCAGCGAGGCACCGCGACGGGTCAGTGATGGTCGGCGTGATCGTTGGCATGCGCCGCCGATTGATACGCGTCCTCGATCACGTCGTGAAAATGCTGCTCGACGACTTTCCGTTTGACCGATTGTTTCGGCGTCATCTCCCCTTGTTCCACTGTGAAGTCGCGATTCAACACGATCATCCTCTTCGGGACTTCAAATCGGGCAAGGTCGCGAAGATGCTTCTTTGCCTCTCCCTCCATGAGCGCCTGTATGGCGGGGTGTCGCACGAGTTCCGTATGGTCCTGAAAGGGTATCCGATTGGTCGCCGCAAAGCGCTCGAGCTGACCGAAGTCTGGAACTAATAGTACGATAGGGAATTTCCGTCGATCTCCGAGCATCACCGCGTTGGCAATGAACGGATTGGATTTGAGAAGATTTTCGATGGGTTGAGGCGCGATATTCTTTCCGCCCGAGGTGACGATGAGATCCTTCTTCCGATCGGTAATCCTCAGAAAACCGTCTTCGTCGAGCATCCCGATGTCCCCAGTATGGAACCATCCGCCAGCATCGATGGCCTCAGCGGTTGCGTCGGGGCGATTGTAATACCCCTGCATGACATTCGGTCCTCGACACAGCACCTCTCCATCGTCGGCGATCCGGACCTCCACATTGGGAAGGGGCTGGCCGACGGTTCCGAGACGAAGGTCGTCGAAGGTGTTGATGGTGATGACCGGGGAAGTCTCCGTCAGCCCGTATCCTTCGAGGATAGGGAGTCGAGCAGCGTAGAAGAACTTGGCGAGTTCCGCCGAGAGTGGAGCGCCCCCCGAGATGAAGAAACGAATGCGGTTTCCAAAACGGGCACGCAACTTGGTAAAGATGAGACGGTCAGCGATCCACCGTTGCAGGCGAATGCTGCGGGGAATCGGTTGGTGGGCGAGGGACAGTGTGGCCCACGTTTCGGCGGCACGCTTGGCCCAGAAGAAGATCGCACGGCTCAGGCGGTTGGCTGAGGCAGCATCGAGGACCGCGGCGTAGATTTTTTCGTAGACTCGGGGCACGGCAGCTAGGTAATGTGGGCGGCGCTCCTTCACATCACGCATCAGCGTATCGATCCGCTCGGCAAAACTCACCGTGACACCCAACCACAGGCTGGTATAGTGTCCGACCATTCGCTCAAAGATGTGAGAGAGCGGGAGGAAGCTGATGGTCTCATCCCCAGCTCGCACTGGCAAGAGTCCCTCCGCCCCAAGCACATTGGATGTGATGTTGCCGTGCGTCAGGACAACTCCCTTTGGGTCGCCAGTGGTCCCCGAGGTATAGATTAGTGTAGCGACATCATCCGGCTCTACCTGCAGCGCGGCCTCTTTCCATTCCGGGTGGGCCCCGATCGCGGCCCGTCCCGCTTGGTAGAGGCCACGGAGTGGGAGCACTCCGTCTTGTACGGCGTCCTGCTCGAACACAATCACATGGGTCAGATCGGGGAGCTCTCGACGGATCTCCAACACTTTGGCAAGCTGTTCGCCGGTGGAGACACAAACTGCCCGGGCACCGGCATCGCGAAGGATGTATGCGATTTGATTGGCCGGTAGCGTCGGGTAAATCGGAACGTCGGTACAGCAGGCGAGGAGGCAGGCGAAATCGATAATGCCCCATTCGGGTCGATTTTCTGAAAGCAGCGCTACGCGGTCGCCGGCATGGAGGCCGAGTGAGAGCAGCCCCAGGCTTGCTTCATGTACTCGTCCAGCGATGTCCTGATAACTCTGGTCCACCCACCCCTCTGAGGTCCGGACGCGCATGTAGATCTGCTGCGGGTCATACTTCGACATCGCCCCGAAATACAAGTGATTGAGTGTGCGCGGTGCGTTCATTTCGCGAAGATCATCTATGGCGAGGGACGCATGGCTAGGGGGCCTTGGCGAATAGGATGCGAAAGCGAGTTCCCGATCCAGGGACGGGCGCTCCGGTGGCGGTGACCGCGTCGATCACGACACGAGCGCTGTCGGGTGGCGTCGTTCCGGGAATGAGGCGGAGCGTGACGGGCGTCGCTGGGGTTCCCGCCGCACTCGTCGTAACGGTGGCGGTAAGACTCCCAGTGTTGAATTCCACCGTACGGGCGGCTTCCGTCGGAAAGACCGGGTCGGTGATGCGAAACATGATTTCGCGTCCCCCCAAAGGGCCATCGGGTTGCCGGCTCCGGAGTTCTGTGACCAACGGTGCCGACTCGGTCTGTCCGGCGGGGATGGTCAGGACCGAGTCACCAAGGATGGAAAGCAGATCGGGTCGAGCTGTGATAGTGAAGGTAAGGAATCCCGAGACCAATGGGCCGCTCCGACCCGGGACCGAGGCCTGCACTCTTGCGAGCCCGCCCTGGGCGATCCGGCCGGTCACGTCGCCGGTCATCGCGTCAACATCCACCGTTGTGTCTGGAGTGGCCCAGCGGATCACGCCGGGCACGTCAGTGCCATTCTGATCGATGGCACGCGCCACGACACGAACCGTCTCCCCGACCTCAAGGGTCGCAGAGATGGGAGAATCGACTTCAAGCGTCACGACCCCATCGCTGACGCCCGTCAAGCCGCTGCATCCGGCTAACAGCACAATCGCGATCGCCGGTCTCATACGTCGGTGGGAGCGGTCGTGTCCAACTCGCGGAGGGTATCTTCGGCATGCCGAACCCAGCGATCGGCGTCGGGCCCCTTCGGGGGACGATCAAGAAAGGCTCGGAGGTGCCCGGCCGCTTTGTCTCGGTCGCCTCGCTTGAGCAGGAGAAAGGCGACGCCGTAGTGGGCCCCGGACAAGGCCGGGTCGAGGTCGAGCGCTCGTCGATAGTGGCGAATGGCTTCGTCGGGCTGTCCGGTCTTGGTAAAGGCAATCGCCATATTCTGGAGAATGCGCGGATCCACGGGGTTGTCGCGAAGACCTAGTCGATACGAGGTGAGCGCAGCGGTATAGTCGCCCTGACGTTCAAGTGCCAGGGCTTCATTCAAATAATCGAGTCGCTGCGGGCGTGAGGTGGCCGTGGAAGCCGAACCGAACAGCCGTCGCCAGAAGCTCATCGATGCAGGAATCTCCTGGTTTTCGGGACGCGGGCAGATGAGATCACGAAACAGGGATAAAGCTAGTCCACGCCGGTGCTAGTGGCAACGCGTTGCTCGGGTCCCCGACGGAGCTTAGCTTCCCGCCATGGCTTCATTTCCCGGCGACCCTCAAAGTAATCCAGCTCACCAGTCGCCCCAGGGCGTTCTCGAGGTCGACTGGGCCCTCTTCGGCGAGCTGTGTCGGGCCTTGGCCCTCAAGGTCTATCGTGACTTCGAACCTGATGTGGTCGTTGGGATCGCAAAAGCGGGAGTGATTCCGGCCGCCGTCGTCTCGTCGATCTTGCAATGTGAATTTGTGAGTATGGCGGTGACTCGGGCAGAGGTGGGGGAACTGCCGATGTTGGTTACCCCACCACCAGTGACGATTCGGGGTCGGCGTGTTTTGGTGGTGGACGAGACCTGCGATACCGGGCAGACCCTCCGGGTCGCCCTGCACGAGGTTCGTGAGCGTCAACCCGCCGAGGTGCGGACGGCCGTGTCGTTTCGCACCGGACCGTATGCGCCGGACTTTGAAGCACTCGCGACGGATCAGGCCATCATCCTGCCGTGGGATCGGGAAGTTGTGGAAGGGGGCGTCCTCACCATTCGGCCAGACTATCGGCAATATGTGGACCCGCTCGGGTGAGAGACCACCTCCTGGCGGCGCTCGATGCGACGCTTCCTACGGAAATTCGATTTGTCGAACACCGCGCCCTCTCCGTCGTGTATCGTGGACGGCAGTTGGAGCACGCTACGAACACCCGTGAGCAGGGTGGTACGGTGCGGTGTCTTTCGCCCGAAGGTCCTCCCATCCAGGTCGGGTTTCAGTCCCTTGTGCAACTCCCGCGTGCCGTGCGAAGGGCTCGAGATCTTGCCCGGGAGTTACGTCGCACCGGGGGGACACCCCGACCAGCGGTCACGGCACGGGTCGTACACAACGTGGCACCGAGCGTCGATGACCGATTGGTCGATACCGTGGAAAGCCTTGCCTCACGCGTGGCCCATCTGGCGAATCATGCGTATGCCAAAGACCGTCGGCTCAAGGACTCCCGGGTGCACCACGGCGTTCGTCGCAGTCGGCAATGGGTCGTTACCACTGAAGGTATCGACCTCGACCAGGAATCCGACGAGCAGCACTTTTCGGTGCTTGCCCTAGCGGAAGAGGGTGGAGTCGTCGGGCGCTCCCTCCGATCTCATGGTGCCCCGACAATGCTCTCCAACCCAGATGCCGAACTACTAGTCGAACAGGTGGTAAGGGAAGCACTCGATCGGCTCGAGGCCGTGCCGCTCCGTCCTGGGCGCTATCCTGTCGTGCTGGATCCGCGTGCCGCAGGACTCTTGATCCATCGTGCCGTGGCACACGCGCTGGGCGGAGAGGAAGGTGAGATTACACTCCCGGTAGGAACCCGTTTGGGTCCTGAAGAATTGACGATTGCGGACGACGGGAGTGCGGTTGGGTTACGGGGGACGGTGGACCACGACGATGAGGGAACACCGGGACAGAACACGACCCTGGTTCAGCACGGGGTTGTGGTCGGTCGGCTCCACTCCAGGGAGACCGCCGGCGCTGCGGGCGAGGGTACGGCTCCCACCGGCAACCTCCGCACCGCGCGACCACTCGATGGACCGATCCTACGATTGACCAACACCTACCTGGCGAACGGTCAGGGGAGCACCGAAGAACTCCTTGCTGATATTTCACTCGGGGTCTATTGCGAGGATGCGGTGGGATGTCAGGGTGGGGGAGGTTCACTCGGCCTGCGCATCGCAGCACCACGCATGATCCGGGGGGGCCGACTGGCTGAGCCGGTCCGTGGTGCGGTGATTGAGGGTGACCTCCTCCCGTGCTTGAGTAAGGTTGAGGGAGTGGCAGGAGATTTTGCCTGGGACCATTCGGCATCCTGGTGCCATGGCGGCGGCGGGGGGTGGCTGCCCGTCTCGACTGGCGCTCCGCATATTCGCTTGCTCGATATCGACCTGGGCCTCGGCTCCGGATGAGCGATCTCCTCCTCGATGCGGTGGCCAGACGAGTGGATGCTGCCGATGCGGTGTGGCAGACCGATCACACCCTCACCCTCCAGCTTGACCAGACGGGCGTACAACGGGTGGAAGAGCGATCAAGCCAGCGCACCCAGCTCCGCGTGCTGCGGCATGGCCGGTTGGGTGTGGTGGGGTCGGAGTCTCCTGACGATCTCTCGCTCGCAGAGATGGCGATGGCCAGAGTGCGTGAGGGCCCTACGGTAGAACTCCTCCTCCCAGTGCCAGCGCCAACACACCCGGTCGAGACGAGCTCACCCAAGGCGCTCCATGCCGGGGTGCACGACCTGGTGATGGTGGCGCGTGCGCTCTACGCTCGTTTGGAATCGACGGCCCTTCAGCTGCAGGTGTGGGTCGAGCGATCAATCGGCGAGGTGCGTGTCGCCAACACCCGAGGGGTCACCGCGCAGTATGACGTGTCGCTCGTAGGCATCGGCGCGCGAGTGGTGCCCACGGATGGAGAGGTTCCCTGTTGTGTCCACGTGGCGCAGTGCCGATTCCCGGACACAGCAGACTTCGAGGACATTGTTGACGAGGTAGGCCGTCGACTCCAGGGCTCACGTCGAGTGGGGAGTGTTCTTCCTCCGACGCTACCAGTGATATTTGCCCCTGACGCCGTCGCCACGTTGCTCCATCCGATCCGCAGTGCCGCCATTCCGCTACAATCCGACCCCCAGGAGATGCACCCCATCGAGGTCGATTCCACTCTCGGGCTATGGGATGATCCTTGGGCTCCAGGTCGGCCGGGGTCGCGGCCCATCGATGACGACGGGGTGGTTACGCGTCCTGTCCCTCTGGTCGAGGAAGGGCGATTGGTGGGATACATCGCCGACGTCGAACTCGGGTCACGAACCAACCGTCCCTCGACCGGCCATGGATCCCGGGGGGGGACCGATCTCTCGACACCTCGTTTTTCAAATCTTCGGATGTTGCCCGGGCGGGAGTCACTGCCGTCGCTCCTCCAGGAAGTCGGAAACGGACTCCTGGTCCACACGCTCGACCCACTGGGTGGGAACCTCCGAGATGGACGCATGCACGCCCGCGCACTCTGGTGTCATCGGATTCACAACGGGGAGATTGCCGAGCGAATCGAAGGCGTCGTCTTGGCTGGGAGCGTCTTCGACATGCTGCGCCGGGTCATCGGTCTTTCCCGGACGGTGCGGTGGGTAGGATCGTGTGAACTGCCGTACCTCGCCATCGATCGGGTCAGTGTGCGGTGCCTGCAATCCTAACTTAAAGTAGATGCACGCGCCTCACGGCGACTCGGCATCAGACTCCAGGCCAAGGCTTTGCTGATAGGAAAGACCTGCGGCCATCCGTTCATACACTGTTGTCAGGGTCTCCGGTGATCCGACGAGGAAGCGGCAGCGGTCGTCTCCCTTGCTGCGACACTCCACTTCGATCACCGCCGTTTGGCTCCCGCCGAGTCGGGTGAAGAGATCGGCAAAGCTGCCGGTACTGAAGTGGCAGGCGGGGTAGGTCGCGCCGCCTTTTCTCGATTCGGCCCAGTTGGGAGAATCCACGGCAAGCACGGCCGATCCCAATTGCTCGACAGAGACATCGCCCCACCCGGCATCATGGAGGTAGCCCGAGAGCGCTTCGCTCAAGTACTGCCCGTCGAGCGCCTCTGCCTTGGCGACGCCATAGGTTTCCTTCACATAATCACGGAGTCCAGTATAGAAGGCGTCACCAGCTGCAAACCCTGTTTCTTGCAGGATCGTGGCCGCCCGTTGACCAGTCTCTCGCTCCAGAGTCGTGCGCAAGGCGTGCATGGCCTCCACGCCAATGTGAAGTGGGCGAGGCGTATCGAACGTGGATTCCGGTTGTCGTGATTGTGTCATCGGCTTACGCGGGCGCTTCGCCCGCTCCCCCATCTAGAGTGTGTAGTCGACGAAAGAACTCCGTTTCATCGATAATCGGGATTCCAAGTTTCCGGGCATTCTCCAACTTACCACCGGCATCTTCCCCGGCGAGGACAAGTGTTGTCTTCCGGGTGATTGACCCAGTGACCCGCCCACCGGCTGCTTCGATCCGTCCGCGCGCGTCATCGCGCGAGAGGGTCGGGAGGGTTCCTGTCAGTACCACTGTCTCCCCGATCAAAGGCCCTTCACGAACTTCAACTGTGGGCTCATCTTTCCCCACACCAGCGTCCGCCAAACGATTGAGGAGTGCTTGGCTTTGGTCGGTCCCGAGCCACGCCACAACCGTCTCCGCGATGGTTGGTCCGACGCCAGGAATAGCCTCAATCGCGACCGGTTCTGCAGTCCGAAGAGCCGCCATCGTCCCAAACCGTCTCGCGAGGAGGGTTGCCACCTGCTTGCCGACGTGGCGAATCCCCAGCCCAAAAACAACGGTCGAGAGTGGCCGTTCCTTTGAAGCGGTGATGGCTTGCACAAGCTGTTCCGCCGATTGTGCCGCAAAACGGTCAAGTTGGATAAGATCTTCTGGTACAAGGGTATAGAGGTCGGCGACATCCTTGACCAACCCGGCGTCCATCAGTTGGCGAATACGCTCCGTCCCAAGTCCACGGATGTCCATCGCCTCGCGAGATGCGAAATGCACGATCCCTTCGAAGAGTCGTTCGGGGCAGGCCGGATTCACGCAGTAGACCATCACCTCGTCTGTTGGGCGTTCTGCCGGGACGCCGCATGCGGGGCAGGTAGAGGGCATTCGAAAGGGTTGCTCCGTCCCATCGCGGCGCTCTCGGAGAGGCCCCAGGACCTGAGGAATGACTTCGCCCGCTCGAATGATCTCCACCCAATCTCCAATCCGAATGTCTCTCTGGGCGATGATCTCCTCGTTATGAAGGGTGGCACTTGAGACCGTGACCCCTGCGATCTCTACCGGGTCTAAAATGGCGTAGGGGTTGAGAGAGCCGGTACGTCCCACATTGATCTGGATCGCCTTGAGCCGGGTGATGGCGACCTCGGGGGCGAACTTCCGTGCGATCGCCCATCGCGGCTCACGGCCACCGACCACCCCGAGGTCTTCCTGGAGCGCTCGGGAGTTCACTTTGATGACGACGCCGTCGGCAGCGAACGGGAGTGTTGGCAGAAGGGTCTCGACGGTTGGAATGGCGTTGAGGACCAGTGCCAGGTTCTCGAACTGTTGGTGGTGGGGCTCCACCGGGAATCCCCACGCTTCGAGAAGTTCGAGTGTCTCATGCTGGGTCGATTGAGGGATGGTGCCGTTGATCACTTCGATATGGAAGGCGAAGAACCGGAGTCGACGAGACCGGGTGATACTTGGGTCGAGTTGCCTCAGACTCCCGGCCGATACGTTCCGCGGGTTTGCGAACGGCGCCTCTCCCGCTCCAATCCGCTCGGCGTTGACGAGGACGAACACCTCTTTGGGCATGTAGACCTCGCCCCTGATTTCCATCAGAGGAGGGTGATCGTTGCCCTTGAGGACGAGCGGGATATCCGGGATGGTCTTGAGGTTCGTGGTAATGACCTCGCCCTGGATACCATTGCCCCGGGTCGTCCCTAGGACGAACCGTCCTTCGGCGTAGGTCAGATTGACGGCTGCCCCGTCAATCTTGATCTCAGTAGTGTAGCTACTCAGACGGGTATCAGGATTGAGCCTAGCGTTGCGTTCCTCCCACTCCCTGACCTCCTCTGGAGAGAAGGCGTTGCTGAGCGAGAGCATGGCTCGACGGTGGGCGTGTTTGGTCAGTGCTGTTGCGGGCGTTCCCCCCACCCGATGGGTGGGGCTGTCTGGAGTGATCAGGGCGGGGAACTTGGTTTCGAGATCGCGGAGTTCACGAAACAGCAAATCCCACTCGGCATCCGAG
>JAJCZW010000078.1 GCA_029262155.1 Gemmatimonadota bacterium | reverse complement strand
CCGATGGGCGTGGTGCCTTCCTCACAAGGGATCGTTTTCCTGAGCCGGCCATCCTCCTCCAGCAGTGGCCGGCGGAAGCGTTCGCAACCCATGGTATCCATCGGGCAACGTGTGTTTGTGTTCTGAGCCACGATCCAAAGTTCGACGAACCGGCGGTTGAACTCGCCCTGCGATCCGCCGCCCTTTATGTTGGTGCGATCGGTTCAAGACGGACACAGGAGGCGAGGCGGGCACGGCTCCGATCGGAAGGCCTCACTGACAAGCAGGTCGCCCGACTCCACGGACCGATCGGGTTGGACATTGGGGGGCGCGAGCCCGCCGACATCGCCTTGGCGATCCTCGCTGAGATTTCGGCCGTTCGACATCACCAACCTGCTGATCACCTGAAGGATGGTCGCGACAAGACTTAGGAGCGGGCAAGCACCGGAACAAGTTCACGAAGACGTTGAAGCAGTTGGCTCTGAGCCCGCTTGTTGGTTACCGCGATAAAAATCGTATCGTCCCCGGCAATGGTTCCCAGCACCTCGGGCCAGGCCAAGCGGTCGAGCGCAATACCCGCCCGGTTGGCTTCACCTGGCGGCGTATGGAGGACCACGATCGCTTCACCCGCCGAGTTCACGGTGAGGACGCTTTCAGCAATCCGTTGTTCGTCCTGATCACCCGGCGATTCGCCCGCGGCGACAGGTCGCTGGTACGCGCCATTGATCTTCACCAACCGAAGCGCCCCGATATCTCGGCTCACCGAACTCTGCGTCACGTCCCACCCATCTTCCGCCAGCGCTTCGACCAACTCCTCCTGGGTATGCATCGGCCTCGTGGAGATGAGCTCCAATATGCGCAGCCGCCGGGTTCGGTGATCGCCTTTCACCGGAGTGAGCGTCCTGCAAGGCGATCCATCGACCGTTCGAACCGTCGGCGTTCCCGCCCCGACCAGCGGCGGGCCGCCATCATGCGTTCTCGGAGGACGGGTAGGCCGAGATCACCGAGCCCTCCGGTGGCAGGGCGCCGGACCACGAGATCGCTCTGACTGGGGAGAGGGAACGATTCTCCATCCTGAATGGCTTTGGCCACGTCCCGATAGGCATGCCGGAACGGCACACCGGATTCTACTCGACGCATCACTTCGTCCGTGGCCATGGCACCCTGGTCGAGGGCGGCACGTGCTCGGGCGCGATCGACGATGAGCCGTTCCGGAGTTGCGGCCATCATCACCAGCATCTCGCTCGTCCGATCAAGCCCTCTCATCAGGGGCTCCTTCAGGAGCTGCATATCGCGATGATAACCGCTGGTCAACTTTCCCTTGAGTTGGAGGATCGTGACCAAGTCGCCCTCTAATGCTCCTACTCTTCCACGCGTCAACTCGAAGAGGTCGGGATTGCGTTTGTGCGGCATGATGCTGGATCCCGTCGCCAATTCCGGTGGAAGCGAAAGGAATCCAAACTCATCGCTACTGAACAGAATGATATCGGTGGCATAGCGCGATAATTCATGCCCGATATCCACACACCAGAACAGGGCAGCGGCTTCGAGCTTCCCCCTCCCGTTCTGGACGGTGGCGACGTTGCGATCCAGCCCGGCAAAGCCCAACGCACGAGCCACGACCTCGCGTTTGAGGGGGAGTGGAACCCCATACCCCGCCGCGCTCCCGAGGGGCGAGCGATCCACCCGATTCCACAGAGCCGGAAGGGTATCCAGCACATCCATCACGCCCTCCGCGAACGCGCCGGCCCACAAACCGGCCGAGGAAGGCATGGCACGGCGAAGGTGGGTATACCCCGGCCAAAGTGCCGTTTTGTGGCGCGCGGCAAATCGGCTCAGAGCCTGGGCGAACGCCAGCCCCTCGGCGTGCAGATTGAGCAGCGCGTGCTTGAGGTAGAGCCGAATATCACAGGCCACCTGGTCGTTGCGAGACCGTCCGGTGTGCAATCGCGCGCCATCGTCCCCGATTCGGTCGGTCAGCCAGTCCTCAACTGCCGAATGGACATCTTCATGTTCAAGCCCAATCTGGAGCGTGCCCCGGTCAATGGCCTCGAGCGCGGCGCGGAGGCCAGCGCGCATTCGCGCGTGCTCCTTCACCCGGATGAGGCCAGCGGCTTTCAGTCCCTCAACGTGACCTAACGACCCGAGGACATCCCAGGTCAACAGTCGGGAATCCCAGATCCTGTCGTCCCCCACAGTGTATTCCAGCATCTGTCGATCAAGCGATGCAGGATTGCTCACCCACAGGGTTTGTGGTGGACGGGGGACCTTGGGACGGCGAGATCGGCGGGTCATGAGAGGTACTCCTGCGCCAGGGCTCCGTAAAAGGCTCGGGCCGCCGTCACTTCATCCAGGTCAACGCATTCATCGGCGGTGTGGGAGCGTCGGCTGGTCCCGGGCCCGCACTTCAGGGCATCAAGCGTCCGCACAAAAACCCAATCGGAACAGGTCGGACTTCCGAACGGTTGGGCTTCCGGGCGGAGTGATTGTGCTACCGCTCGGAGCCGCGAATCGCCGGGCGTTTCGCACGGAACGAGTCGATCGGAGGTCACCGTCACGCGGCAACGAAGCTTTTCCGTCAGCAGCGCCCCAAGCTCGGCATGGGTCCATGCTGGGGTACTTCGAATGTCGAGCACCGCCCGGGCGGACGGGGGCGTCACATTCCGGCTGATCCCGCCTTCTACCATCGTGGGGGTAACCGTAACCCGCCCGAGAATCGGATGGACCCTCTCGTCGGCAATCTGATCGAGGAGCAGGAGGTCGTGGGACAACTCCTGAATCGCATTCGTGAAGGTGCCATCGGAGGCGTACCCGGCATGTCGTTGATCGCCGGAGGCGGTGAGGTCGACCATCATAAGGCCCCGCTGCGCGATCGCGAGATTCAGGTTGGTTGGCTCGCCTACCACGGCGGCGTCGATCCGGCCGGCCGACGCGACCGCCGCTCCCATCGACGTATGCCGGGTCTCCTCACCATAGCCGAACAAACAGAGCAATCGGCCTCGGGTGGGCCCTCCTGTTCCGGCCACATCACGTGCGGCCGTCAGCATCGCGGCCACAGAGGCCTTCGCGTCACCCGACCCACGGCCATAGAGTTGTCCACGATCAATCACCGGGGTGAACGGATCTCGAGACCAACCTTCACCGGGGGGCACCACATCGAGGTGGGAGACGAATGCCAGGGTCGGCTCGTCGGATGATCCGACGCTGATGGTAACGCCGGTTTCGTCGCGTCGAACATCGAGCCCCCACTCCCGCGCGGCTATTTCGACGTAACAGGCTACCGCCTCTTCATCGCCACTGATCGAAGGCGTGGCGACGAGGTCGCGGAGCAGGGCTACTTCAGTCGGCCAGGTCGACGCCAATGTAGGTCGCCTTCTCCTTTCGTCCCACGATCATGGTGCCATAACCTGCCCCGGTAAACACTTCAAAGAGCAGCGCATCTGGGGCCCGTCCATCGAGAATATGTGTCCGTTCCACACCGTTCGTCGCCGCCCGAATGCACGCTTCGACTTTGGGGCGCATCCCACCAGCGAGGGCTCCACTCGCCATCAATTCGGCGAGGTCGTCTGGGTCGGCAAACGTCACCAGGCTCGTCGGATCGTCCCGATCACGAAGCACACCTGGCACCCCGGTCAGATACATCAGTTTCTGGGCACCAAGCGCGGTCGCAAGGCGTTCGGCGACCGTATCGGCATTGACATTGTAGACCGCGCCGTCATTCCCGCCCGCCAAACTCGCCACCACGGGAACAAACCGATCGGCGAGCAGCGTCCGGAGCACACGAGGACTCACCGCGTCAATGTCACCGACGTGACCAAAGTCCACTTCGATCGATGCGTCGTCGTCGGTTACCACCTTCACTGGTGGGCGTCGGTGTGCGGTGAGGAGTTCTCCGTCCACACCGCTCACGCCAACGGCCGGAAGCTGGTGCGCTCGGAGGGCAGCGACCAAATCGGTACTTAAGGATCCTGCGTAGACCATCTTGGCGACTTCGAGGGCCAGGTCGTCAGTTATACGCCGGCCGGCGACGATGCGAGCAGGTCCCCCGAGGCGGGTGGTCAACTCGCTCGCCTGTGGCCCCCCACCGTGCACCACCACAAGGTGAATGCCAAGGGAAGACAGCAGGCTGAGTTGCCCCGCGATCTGATCCAATACTTCAGGCTCTTTCAGGACATCGCCGCCGAGTTTGACCACAAACACATTGTCGCGATAGGCTCGGACATAACGGAGGGCACCCTTGAGACCACTAATGCCCTTCGAGGTATCGATCGTCATCGGTTGGCTCCGAGTAAGGTCAACAGCAGCGCGCGTTGGGCATGAAGCCGGTTCTCGGCTTGATCGATGACCGCGGAGTGGGGCCCATCCAGAACCGCATCATCGATCTCGACATTGCGTCGCACCGGTAGGCAGTGCATGACGATGCCGGCGCCACTCCGGGTAGTGGCCTGCAGCCCGGACGTCATCCGCCAGTCGCGATAGGGGGTCCGGAGTTGGCGTTCCTCCTCCGGCCGTCC
>JAJCZW010000077.1 GCA_029262155.1 Gemmatimonadota bacterium | reverse complement strand
AATGTAGGCGGGTTTTGCAGTCCAACGTTTGACTCACTTATCGACCGTGCCATGACGATGTTGGCACCGACAGTAGCAGATTGGCAACGACCGGTCCGGCAATTGGTTGCGGACGCGCCAGCCATCTTCCTCTACGGCCTGACAAACGCGATGGTCCTCCACCGTCGGTTCGAGCATACCGACATCCCCCCGACGTCCTACTGGGCCGATGTTGGGCGCTGGTCGGTACGCCCGGGTGAACAATTGCCTCGCGACCTCGCGCCGGATCGCGAGTGATCCGCTGGCTGCTCCGTCGTCTCGCCCAAGCTGTCGCGACGTTTCTCGTCGTTACCCTCCTCTTGTTCCTCCTGATGCGAGTGGCTCCGGGCGATCCCCTCGCCCGCCTGGTTGATCAGCGTCGGGTCTCACCTGAAGAGCTCTCACTTCTCCGCGCGCGGTTCGGCCTCGACCAACCCATCGGTCAACAACTCGGGCAATTTCTCCAGGGGGTATCGAGTGGCGACCTCGGCGTGTCGATCGCGCACTATCCCGATCAAGTAAGCACGCTGCTGTGGACACGGCTGGGCCCCTCCGTCCTCTTGGGTGGGACCGTGCTCCTCATCAATTTCACGTTGGGCGTTTGGCTTGGAGTTTTTCAGGCGGAACGGCGCGGGTCGCGATGGGATCGGTGGCTCACCCGCCTTTCGCTCACGGGGTATTCGGTGCCGAGCTTTTGGTTGGCCTTAATCCTGGTGGCCATCTTTAGCCTGCACTGGCACTGGCTTCCTGCGACCCAAATGACCGATCCCCTGTTGTCTGGATCGGCACCGTTGGCCACGAAAGCCATTGACCTCGTCCGCCATCTGATCCTCCCGGTGCTGACCCTGAGCCTGGTCAGCCTCGCCAGCGCAATGCGCTATCAGCGTACCGCGATGCTTGAGGTTCTCCGACTCGATTTTGTTCGAGCGGCGGCAGCACGCGGACTGACCCCAGGCCAAGTCCGGTGGCGCCACGCTTGGCGCAATGCCCTTTTCCCGATGCTGACCCTGCTCGGACTCTGGATCCCATTCTTGGTCACCGGCTCAGTCTTCGTCGAGGCGATCTTCAATTGGCCGGGCATCGGAGCCCTCGCGGCAGAGGCAATTCTGGGGCGTGACTATCCCCTGCTCCAAGGAACGGCGATGCTCGCGGCTGCCGTCGTGCTCCTGGGCAATCTCCTCGCGGATGTTGGGCACCTCCTGCTCGACCCGAGGGTGCGCGCAACATGACGGGATCGATTTGGTCCGCACTCCAGCGGGCGTGGAGGGACCCGGGGGGACGGGTTGGCATCGTCGTCCTGGTCGGCCTCGTCCTTGCCGCCCTGTTGGGACCATTCGGGCTGCCTGATCCTCTTGCCGCACCAAATCCGATCGCCGGGGCCCAACCACCCGGACCCGATCATCTGCTCGGAACCGATCCCTTGAGCCGGGATGTGTTTGCCCGTCTGGTAACCGGTGCCAGGATCAGCTTGACGGTGGCTGGTCTTGCCGTTCTCCTGGCTGTTACGATTGGCGCCGCAGTCGGCATACTCGCTGGCTATCTTGGCGGCATCGTCGATTCGGTACTCATGCGCTTGGTCGATGGGGCGATGGCGATTCCCCGTCTCTTCATCTTGCTCCTCCTCACCTTAGTCTGGGAACGGATCCCGTTGGCGGCGTTCATTCTTGTCATCGGGTTAACCGGGTGGTTTGGGACCAGTCGTCTTGTTCGGGGGGAGGTCTTGCGGCTCCGATCGGCCGAGTTCGTTCAAGCCGCCGGAGCGCTCGGAGCGTCGTCAGCTCGGGTGATGCTTCGCCATCTGTTCCCCAACGCCACCGGACCGATCCTCGTTGCGGCGACGCTCGGCGTGGGCGAGGTGATTTTGCTTGAAGCCGGACTCTCGTTTCTTGGGGTGGGGGTCCAGCCTCCCACTCCATCATGGGGCGGCATGATCCTCGACGCCCGATCCGTCCTCATGACTGCACCCTGGGCCGCTGTCTTCCCCGGGCTCGCCATCGTCATGACCGTCCTCGCGGTTAACTTGATCGGGGATGCCCTGCAGAGTGGCTTTGACCCGAGGAGTGCGTGAATGGGAGTACCGACGCCGCCATCATCCCCACTCCTAACGGTGAACGATCTGCACGTGGTCTTCTCGACGCGCGATGGGGATGTCTCTCCAGTCGATGGTGTCTCCTTCGAGATTCGGCGGGGAGAAACCTTGGCGATGGTGGGCGAATCCGGTTGCGGCAAGAGCCTGACCTGCCTGGCCCTCCTCCGTCTCATACCACCACCCGGCCACATTCCACCTCCAAGCCAAATCCTCCTCGACGGTCAGGATATTCTGACGATGGCGCCGGAGGCACTCCGACAGGTTCGTGGCGGTCGTATCGGGATGATTTTTCAAGATCCATCGACCAGCCTCAACCCCGTGCTAACCGTCGGGTCCCAAGTCGCCGAGGCGATCGCGGCCCATCAAAAAGCCAGCAAACGAGAGCTGAAGACACGGGTTATTACCCTCTTCGAGGAGGTAGGCCTTCCCGACCCAGCATCCCGCTACGGAGCCTACCCGCACCAACTCAGTGGCGGGCAACGCCAGCGCGTCATGATCGCCATCGCACTGGCTGCGGAACCCGATCTGCTCCTCGCTGATGAACCCACGACGGCCCTGGATGTGACGGTCCAAGCACAGATCCTTGAATTGCTTGACCGGATTCGTCGCGCCCGGGGCATGTCCATTCTGCTCATCACTCATGATCTCGGTTTGGTCGCTGGCCGGGCCGATCGGGTGGCGGTGATGTACGCGGGCCAAATCGTTGAAGAGGCGGCGACCGAAAAGCTCTTTCAGTCCCCGGCACATCCCTATACCCGAGGGTTGTTTGCTTCCATCCCCAAGATCACCGGACCAAAGCAGAGGTTGGCACCAATCCCTGGCGTTGTCCCCAGGCCTTCGCGTTGGCCAACTGGCTGCCGCTTCCATCCACGGTGCCCTGACGTCCTCTCACAGTGCGCTGCCACGGCTCCTCCCGAGACGCGCCCTGCGGCCAACCATCGGTCATGGTGCTGGCTCACCGAGCAACCCAAGGCCCCGTGATGTCGACAGAACCGCTGCTCGAAGTTCAGGATCTCGTCAAACACTACCAGAGTGGGGGATGGCTCTCGGGGACGCGCCAGACGACGTATGCCGTGAACGGCGTCTCCTTCTCAATCAATGCTGGCGAAACCCTAGCCCTGGTGGGGGAGTCAGGAAGCGGTAAGACCACTGTTGGACGAACGATCCTCCGACTCCAGGAGCCCACCTCCGGCTCCGCTCGATTCCTGGGCACCGATCTCTTCGACATGCCCCGTTCTGCGCTCCGGAAGCTCCGACGCCGAATGCAGATCATCTTCCAGGATCCCTACAGCACGCTCGATCCCCGCATGACCGTAGGATCCTCGGTGGCCGAGGGACTTGAGATCCATCGCATTGTGCCCCGAGCCGATATCACGTCCAGAGTACACGCCCTGCTTGAAGAAGTCGGTCTGGATCCCGACGACGCGAAGAAGTACCCCCACGAGTTCTCCGGCGGCCAGCGTCAGCGTATCGGCATCGCTCGCGCCTTGGCAGTTGAACCGCATTTTCTCGTGTGCGACGAGCCGGTATCGGCACTCGACGTATCGGTGCAGGCCCAAATCCTCAACCTCTTGCTAGACTTGCAACGCGACCGTGGGTTGACCTATCTCTTTATAGCGCATGATCTTGCGGTGGTACGGCACATAGCCCATCGGACCATCGTCATGTACCTCGGATACATAGTGGAGGAGGGGACCACTGATCTGTTGCTGACCACCCCCCGGCACCCGTACACCCAGGCTCTGCTCTCGGCCGTTCCAGATTCAGAGGCCGCTCAGGTGGCCGATCGCATCATCCTCCCGGGAGACCCTCCCAGCCCATCAGCGATTCCGCACGGCTGTCCCTTCGCCTCTCGTTGCTTCCATCCGGAGAAGGATCAGCGCTGCCGCTCGGAACGCCCTGTTCTCCGAACGCTGGGCCAATCGCAGGTCGCTTGCCACTACGCCACTGAGGAGGAGGCGTGAACCCTACACTGTGGCAGGTTGACGCCTTCAGTACCCGCCCGTTTGAGGGAAACCCGGCCGCCGTCTGTCTCCTCGCTACTCCCGCTCCGGACGAGTGGATGCAAGCCATGGCTCGTGAGATGAACCTCTCCGAAACCGCGTTTGTCACCGTCGGCGAATCGGGTGGGACGTTCCCGCTCCGGTGGTTCACTCCGTCGGCCGAAGTGGCCCTGTGCGGTCACGCAACGTTAGCAAGCGGATGGGTGTTGTATGAAAGTGGGGTGGTCTCCGCGACGACGCCGATTGGGTTCGATACCCGGAGTGGACGACTGACCGTCCGGAAGGAGTCGAGCGGGTGGATCGTCATGGATTTCCCAGCCACCCCCGTCTCCGAGAATGCCGACGCCCTCTTAGCACCCCTCCAGGCGGCTCTACGGAGCGAGCAGCTCACGATCGTCGGCCGACACGATGACATCCTCGTGCGGGTGCCTTCTCCGCAAGTCTTGCGCGCACTCCAACCCGAATGGGATCGGTTGGCCCGGATTGAGGCACGTGGGATCATTGTCACGGCCCCGCCCGATCGCGAGGATTGTGATTTTCTCTCTCGATTCTTTGGCCCAGCTGTGGGAGTAAACGAAGATCCGGTTACTGGATCTGCCCACTGTACTCTCGGGCCGTATTGGTCGACCGAACTCGGTCGGACGGAACTTGTCGGATTCCAAGCCTCGACGCGAGGCGGCTTTGTTCGCGTGGGTGTCCAGGGTAATCGAGTCGAGCTTGCCGGCCCGGTTTCACCGGTCCTCCGAGGGATCGTGCTTGCTCCCCCGGTCATGTTCCAAGGATGAACCGAACTAGCTTGACGCACCTGCCCGCTGTGGGGACTTCGTCGCCAATTCCGGATGACCTGCCCCAGTCCCGACAAGACCACGGACCCGTATTCCACCATTACTCGTAAGAAAGTGGGAGCGCACGGCAAGAGAGAGGGACCGGCTGGCGTCCGCAGCAGTGAGTGGCGCGAGCAAAGCGATCGTTTCGGGGAGTCCCCACGCATGAGCTACCCTCCCCAAGGTTTGGTAGAGGCCGCGGAGGACACCACGGTGACCGAGCCGGATGCCGTAGGGTGGGTTCGTAACGAGCCTCGCCCCGGAACCGCCACCGTCTTTCGTGGTCCAGGCCGACAACGGCTGCACTCGAAACTCCAGGTCGTCTGCCACACCGGCGCGTGATGCGTTTCGTCGAGCGTTGTCCACTGCGGAATGATCGCGATCACCTCCCACCAACGGCACCAGCGATCCCGAGCGGCGAGCCCCCTCGGTCTCGCCTCGAACCGCCGCTACGACCTCCGGTTGAGTGATTCGCCACCCCTCGCAGGCAAAGGTCCGTCCTAGCCCTGGAGCGATGCCACCGGCGATTTGCGCCGCTTCAATCAGGAAGGTCCCGCTGCCACAGAGGGGGTCGAGGATAGGGGTCGCTTGATCCCATCCTGAAGCGTACAGCAGAGCCGCTGCGAGGGTTTCCCGCACCGGTGCCACCCCACCCTCCAGTCGATACCCTCGCTGATGCAGGGGGGCTCCAGAGGCGTCGATCCGGACGCTACATCTATCATGAGACAGCCGAATCAGGATGCGGGGGCTGGGCTCGAGACCGGATGACGACGCCGGATCCGGCCGACCGAGAACCCTTCGGACCCGATCGGCTATCGCTCGTTGATGATAAAGGGCGGAGGCTCGAGAGGTGACCCGAATATCAAGCGAGGGGCCGCCGGGCGGAAGGAAGTCATCCCAGAGGAGCTTGGCCAGCCGTTGCTCGAATTGATAGAACGTTCGCGCATGGAACTCTCCGAGATGCACCATAATTCTGCTTGCGGTGCGCAGGGTGAGGTTTGCCCGAAACAATCCGCTGACATAAGTGGACATCTGGAGGAGGCCCGGCTCTACCACAACCGCCTGCAGGCCCATCCTTCCGCACTCCCACGCCGTCACAACCTCAACACCCGGAGGCGTAATCACGTAACATTCCAGAGTCTCTCGTGCAGGCATCCGACGAATCTATCGCGCAAGGGCCTGCCGCAACATCTTCAAGCACTTGGATTCGACTATTCTCCAGCCACCTTTGCCAAGGGAGCACGTGTGGAAATTCGTTTCTCGCTCGTCTTCGCTGTTCTCACCCTGGGAATCCCTGGATCCCAACTCAAAGCCCAAGACAGGGCTCTTCCCCCGGCCATCGACCCACGCCTCACCACTATTGGGACCGCTCCATCTGCCTCCAGGTTGGAAGCCGACATCCGGAGCCTCGTCGGGTTCGGCACTCGGCATACGCTCTCCGATACGGTATCTACCACCCGCGGGATCGGGGCTGCACGTCGTTGGATAAAAGCCCAATTCGACACGATCTCAGTTGCGTGCGGAGGATGCCTCGAGGTCAGTTTCCAGCACAGCATCGTCAACGGAGGGCCCCGGAGTCGGATTCCGAATGATGTCGATATCGTGAATGTGATTGCCATTCAGCGAGGACAGGTGTACCCCAACCGATACATCATCATGTCGGGTGACATCGACTCCCGCGTGAGTAACGCTCTCGACAGTACGAGTGATTCACCGGGGGCCAACGATAACGCATCAGGAATGGCAGGTGCTCTCGAGGCCGCCCGGGTGCTCACGCAATACCAGTTTCCCAAGACCATCGTCTATGTCGGTCTGAGTGGCGAGGAACAGGGGCTCTTCGGAGGGCGCGAACTTGCCCGTGTGGCCGTGGCGGAGGGCTGGACCATCGAAGGGGTACTGAACAATGACATGATCGGGAACATTCACGGCATCGATGGCACCATCGACAATCAGACGTTCCGCATCTTTTCCGAACCAACACCTGTGACGGAGACCGAGCGAGAGCGCAATGCGCGACGGTTTACTGGTGGAGAGGTGGACGGCGTGAGTCGACAGTTAGCTCGATATGTGGACAGGATCACCACCACCTACCTTCCTCACCTGAGGCCCCGGATGATCTATCGGCTCGATCGTTTCGGGCGAGGTGGACATCACCGGCCATTCAATGACGTAGGTTTCCCGGGGATTAGGATCATGGAGGCCCATGAGAACTACACCCGACAACACCAGAACCTCCGAACCGAGAATGGCATTGCCTATGGGGATGTACTCGAAGGGGTCGACTTTTCCTATGCTGCCCGGCTGACCGGCGTCAATGCAGCGGTGCTTGCAGCGCTGGCGTGGGCCCCTCCACCACCGGAGAATGTGCGGATCCGAGGCGCCGTTAGCCCTTCGACATCACTCTCGTGGTCTCCTCCAGCTGGCCCTGCTCCGCTCGGCTATAAGATCTACTGGCGCGACACGACCGTTCCTCAGTGGAACCACAGCGTCTGGGTGGGGTCGGTGACAGAGTTTACGCTCACCAATGTGATCATTGATGACTATCTCTTTGGCGTAGCAAGTGTCGGAGCCGATGGAAATGAATCGGTGGTCGTCTTTCCTCGATCAGGGAGGTAGGCGCCCCGATCCTTGGCAAGACCAGGATGGCCATGACAAATGGGGAGGCGCCCGAGGGCCCCTCCCCATTGTCAGTTTACTTCGTTCTGCGGTGCGTTGCCTTACGCGCCGTCGCTCAAGCAGCCGCGGATGTTGATGGTGCCGGCATCCTTCGCTGCCTTGTAGATCGAGTTCGCTTCCTCGGTCACATTGATCGGGAAGTTCACATCGGCGCTGTACAAGCCACCATTCTTGTGG
>JAJCZW010000076.1 GCA_029262155.1 Gemmatimonadota bacterium | reverse complement strand
GTCGTGATCGGCGAGGGTGGTTCCGGTGGGGCCCTCGCCTTAGGGGTTGCCGACCGGGTCATCATGTTCGAGCACTCTATCTATTCTGTGATCTCCCCCGAGGGATGTGCTGCTATCCTGTGGAAGGATGCGGTGCAACGCGAACGAGCCGCCGCCGCGCTCAAGCTGACCGCCGACGATCTTCTCACCAATGGCCTGATCGACGAAATCATCCCCGAACCGCAGGGTGGAGCTCACCAAGACCCCGACACCGCGGGCGAGGCCCTCCGCGCCAGCCTTCTCAAACACCTCGGTGACCTCCGCCGGATCAAACCCGACAGACTCGTCCGGCGGCGGGCAGAGAAATACGCCGCGATGGGAATGTACGCCGAAGGCTGATGCCGATCCCGGTTGAGGTTCGGTTCAAAGGAAACCGTAAGGCCTACTACCATGGGCCGGAGGGTTCCGACGCCGTCGACCTGGATGATCGGGTGATCGTCGAGGCGGAACGGGGCTTTGACTTCGGGGTCGTCAGCGCCGTGGGGGACACCGCCGAAGCAAAGTGCGGGACCTCGTGCGCTGGCTGCTCCCGAGGCGATCGGCCGGCCATCACCCGGGCAGTGGTACGGCGGGCTTCGGAGGATGACACCGCCACGGCCACCGAGAATCGCCGCACCGAAGAGTCGGTTCGGCAGACCATCATCGATCGGGTCCGATCCCATCGTCTCGAGATGAAGGTCTCGGACACCGAATGGCAGTGGGACCGAGCCACCCTGACGGTGTATTTCACCGCCGATAGCCGGGTCGACTTCCGGGCTCTCGTGCGCGATCTTGCCTCCCGATTTCGAACGCGGATCGATCTGCGGCAGATTGGAGTGCGCGACGAAGCGGCCCGCCTTGGCGGCATCGGTCGATGTGGTCGCGAGTTCTGTTGCTCCACGTGGCTCACCGATCTCTCGCCCGTGAGCCTCAGTCTCGCCAAAGATCAACGGTTAAGTCTCAATCCAGCACAAATATCCGGTGGGTGCGGGCGGCTGCTCTGTTGCCTCAAGTATGAGCACGAGTTCTACGTCACGTCGCGCAAGCGCTTCCCGAAAGAAGGGAAGCGCATCCTGACGACGCAGGGCCAAGAGCGGGTGGTGGCCGTCGATATCTTTCGCGAACGCATCTTCCTCCGACACGACGAGCTGGGCACTCGAATCATCCCACTGGTCGACCTGGTGGCGGAACAGGCCGCCGTGGCTGCCGGGGAGGTCACACCTCCCACCGTGCCGACCACAACCACCGAGCACCAACCGGCTCCCACTCGCGCACCGACCGCTACCAGACCTCGCCGGCCCGAGCGCCCATCCAAGACGGAGTCGGCCGCGCCCAAAAAACCAGCACCCAACGATACGGCCCCAACGCCCGGAGGCGATCAACCGAAGAGAAAACGGCGCCGACGCGGACGACGGCGCCGACGCGGCGGTCCCCCGCCTTCGACACCTGAGGCCTGAGTGTCCCGCTACTACCTCACGACCGCGATCGACTATGCCAACGGCGACCCCCACCTGGGGCACGCCCTCGAGAAGATCGGGGCCGATTGCATCGCTCGCTATCGACGACTCCAGGGAGATGACGTCGATTTTCTGATGGGGATGGACGAGCATGGCCAAAAGGTCGCCCTCTCCGCTGAACGGGGAGGGATGCCCACGCGGACGTGGGTCGATACCATCGCCACGCGATTTGAATCGACCTGGCACTCCCTGCACTGCAGCCACACCGACTGGATCAGAACCACCGAGGATCGGCATGTCGAGGCCGTCACTGCCTTTATTCGGCGAATCCAGGAACACAACCCTGACGACCTCTTTCTCGGTGAGTATGAGGGCGTCTATTGCGTGGGGTGCGAGGAGTTCAAACAGGATGCCCAGATGGTTGACGGGCACTGTCTCGAACACCCTACCATGCCCCTGACGCCGATGCGAGAGCAGAACCATTTCTTTCGGCTCAGTCGGTATGGGCCTCAGATCCTAAAGGCTATTGCACAAGGTGCGTTCCGGGTTGAACCCCGGATTCGTCGCAATGAGATCCTGCGGGTTCTGGAGGACGGACTGCAGGATATTTCGATTTCGCGGGTGCGGTTCCCGTGGGGCATCCCGTTCCCAGGCGAAGAGGACCACACGGTCTACGTGTGGTTCGACGCGCTCATCAACTACCTCTCCGCCACCGGCTTTCCCACGCCGGGGTTTGCCACCCGGTGGCCAGCCGACCTGCACGTCGTCGGCAAGGGGATTACCCGCCTCCACTGCGCCCTGTGGCCAGCGATGCTCATGAGTGCCGTGCTGCCTCTTCCCCGGATGGTGTGGGCCCATGGCTACGTCCAGTGGGAGGGGGCAAAGGTCTCAAAATCATCGGGCGTTGCAGTCGAACTCGACGAGGCCATCGCGAGATATGGCGCCGATCCCCTCCGCTACTACCTCCTGCGTGAAGTCGGCTTCGAAAACGACGGGAACTTCACCTACCCGCGATTCGACGAACGGTATGTGGCCGACCTGGCGGATGGGTTGGGCAATCTCGTCTCCCGCTCGCTCGCGATGGTTTCGAAGTACCGTGAGGGACAATTCCCGTCCTCCGAAGAAAACACCCCGCTCGACACCGCCGGTCTCGCGGCGAAAGAACAATTTGAGACCGCGATGAACCGATTGAGGCTACGTCATGGAGCGGAAGCGGCATGGACCATCGTGACCGCAGCCAACCAATACATCGTCCAGGTCCAACCCTGGACCCTCGCCAAGACCGGGCAGGATCAAGATCTCGATCGGGCGCTCGCTGCCCTGGGACGCGCGCTCTACCGCCTCGCCCTCCTCTGTCAACCGTTCATGCCAGCAAAGGCGCTGGCCATTTGGAATGCGCTCGGGTTCACCGAAGCGATGGAGGCGGGGCATTACACCAAGTTTGATGCACCATCCCTCGCCGGGCTGGTGGTGCAACCACTGGCACCCCTCTTCCCTAAGCGAAAACCGGAAGACTATCCGATCGGTTAGACATCCCATAAACCTAAGTAACAACAACACTTAGAGTGCCTGGATCCGATCCTTGACACATCGGCGTGAAGTGCGGTACCTTGCATGCTTGGGTCGGCCCCTAAAGGCATGGAATCTGCCGTTTTTTTGGCTGACTCAAGCCGATTTGTTTAGTCCACACCTTGCCGAGGGGCACTCGTGTCGAAACGCCGCTGGACCGTTGTTGTCGTCCCACAGGGGTCCCGGGCGTCCCGCACCATCCAAATCTCCCACACCGCGATCAAGCTGGCTCTCACCGTCGTCGTATCAGGCGTCGCACTCCTGATGCTTCTCGGATACGCCACGCTGGCCCGCACCTCCGACCTGGTTCGCGCGGATGGATTGGAACAGGAAAACGCTGCGCTCGCAGCTCAGTTGGGGCAAATCGGTGGCCGTGTCAGCAGCTTGGAAGATACCCTTCGTATCCTTGAAGCCCGCGACGACCAGATCCGGCTGCTCGCCAACCTCGATCCGATCACGCCAGACGTCCGGGGGGCTGGCATCGGCGGCCCGGTGGGCGCAATCCCCACCGCGGCATCGACGGAACAGACCGTCCTCGCCCGACGGAGCGATGAGATTCGGGTCGATCTCAATGCCTTGGTTCGGCGCGCAAATCTTCTGGCCGCCTCGTTTCAGCTGGCTAGTGATAGTCTCGCCGCTCACGAAGCATGGCTGACGGCCCTGCCCTCAATCATGCCCACCCAGGGCTGGCTCTCGAGTAGCTTCAGCTCACTCCGGATGCACCCCATCCTCCACGTTGCCCGACCACACCAGGGCGTCGATATCACCGCTCCACGAGGGACACTGATCCGGGCGCCCGGAGCGGGCACTGTGCTTCGGGCTCGGTGGGAAACCGGTTTTGGGAACGCTGTTACCATCGACCACGGGCATGGGATTGTCACCAAGTTTGCCCACGCCTCGAAGCTGTTGGTCCGACCGGGGCAGAAAGTGACCCGAGGTCAGACGATCGCCCTGGTAGGGAGAACCGGCCTCGCGGTGGCACCCCACCTCCACTACGAAGTGCATATCAACGGCCGACCGGTCAATCCGCTGCGATACATCCTGCCGCCCGTCATTACCGACTGACCGCTAGAACTTCACTTCTGGCGCTTTGGCGTCCTCCGGATTCGTCAATTCGAAATACTCCCTGGGGCTTCCAAGCCCAAATGTCTTGGCCGTGAGGTTGTAGGGGAACTTGCGGATGAACGTGTTGAAGTCGGCAACCGCAGCGTTGTAGTCGGTTCGCGACACTGCGACCCGATTCTCGGTTCCCTCCAGTTGATCGAGGAGTTGAGTAAAGTTTGTATTCGATTTGAGATCAGGATACGCTTCGGAGATCGCGAGCAATCGACCCAGTGGAGCGGTCGATGCCTGATACGCCTCTGCCATCTGCTTGAGATCCCCACCTTGGACAGCACCACTCAGTCGGCTTCGTGCGTCGGCCACGGCGGTGAACACTTCGGTTTCGTGGGCCGCGAACCCCTTCACCGTTTCCACCAGATTGGGTATCAGGTCGGCCCGTCGTTGCAGCTGAACTCGGATCTGACTCTCGGCCTTGGTGACCGTCTCATCCTTGGTCTGAATAGCGTTGTACCCACATCCGGCGAGCGGGATCGCCAGCGCGA
>JAJCZW010000075.1 GCA_029262155.1 Gemmatimonadota bacterium | reverse complement strand
TTATCTTCCTACCCATGCTTCGACCCACCCTCCCTGCACCTGTCCAAGAGGAGAATGGCCTATGAGTGGGGCCCCAAGCTGGGTGGCGCCTCTCGCCGCGCTCTCGCTTCTCATCATCGCCATCGGATTCCTTCTCCTCGTTGTCGTGCTGGTCCGTGTTGCAGGTACCTTGTCCCGACAAGCTGAACACCTTGCGACTGACCTGCGGTCCCTCCGGAACGACCTGGCCCCTGCCCTTGTCGCTGTGCGGGACCTCACCCAAGATGGCAAGGCACTCACCACCGTCCTCAGACGGGAAGCAGAGGCCTTGGCCGACGCGAGTGGACACCTTCGGGAGGGCGTGGAGGGAGGGGCCTTACACGTACGGCGGCGGCTCGAGGAACTCGACACTCTGTACGAGGTCTTGTACGAGGAAGTTGAGGATACGGTCCTCTCCGTGGCGGCATCGCTCCACGCCGTTCGCAGAACGACCGGGTTCTTGGGGAAGGTGAGCCGCCGACTCATCCGGCGGCGCAAGGTCTCCCGCCGATGAATGCTCGAATAGTACTGCTGGGATTCATGCTCGGACTGGGGCTCCTCTTCATCCCCGAGTCGCTGTGGGCTTGGACGCCGGGGACGCACATCTATTTGGGAGAGACAGTCCTCGCGAATCTGCGCCACCTTCCGACCATCGTGGCCGACCTCCTCCACGCCTTCCCATTCGACTTTCTCTACGGAACGATCGCGCCGGATACATCGATTGCGAAGCATTATGTGCCCGCCGGAAGGCACTCTCATTTCTGGCCGGTTGGACGTGAGGTGTACAACCGTGCCCCTACCGATGCCCTCCGAGCGTTCGGCCTCGGCTACCTCTCGCATCTTGCCGCCGACACCGTCGCGCACAACTTTTTCGTTCCCCGGCAGCTTCTGTTGACGAGTAGCACCAAGTCAATGGGGCATTCCTATTGGGAGAGCCGAGTCGAAACGCATCTGACGGAACACTACGCACACCGAGCCCGAGAGATCATCCTCCTTGATCACCGACAAGCAAACAAACACTTAGAACACATTATTTCGCCGACTCTGTGTAGCGTGCCGACCAATCGGCGAATCTTCAAGGGGATGGTCCATCTCACCAAGACTAAGAGCTGGCAGCGAGCCATGCAGGCAGCTCGGGAACGGAGTCGGTGGCTACTGACTGACAACGATGTGGAGCGACATCTTGCGGTGGCTTATGATTTCACGATGGAGTCGCTGACTGGGGTGAGCAGTCGGGCCTTCGGTCTGGACCCCTCCGGCTGGACCCCGCTCAGTGAGGCGAAACGGATACGACGGACCGTCCTGCTCCGCCAAGGGGGATGGTACGAACCGGAGCGACTCATCGAGGTTGCTGAAGGCTACTTTGGTCTCCCGTCGGATCGCCTAACGTATTGGCAGGATGCGAGTGTGAATCGGCCTTGGGCCCCAGTGCTTGTGTCGAGGAACGCCGCTGGCTGATCGCGGAGACCCCGTCCAGGAGTCGGGTGACCTCTTCGGCCGTCGTATAGCAGGCACACCCCGCGCGCACTAACCCGCTCGGGCCGACGCCCAGCCGCTCGATAACCGTCGCGGCGTAGAAATCCCCATGAGAGACAAACACTCCCTTCTCTGCCAACTGATCACTTACCGACTCCGCGGTGACACCATCCAGCACAAACCCCGCCGTGGGCGTGCGAGGATGGCCAGGAGGAGGACCGTAGAGATGAATCCCAGGAATCGCATCAAGTCCGGTCCACAACTGATCGAGCAAGATCTCTCCTCGACGGTGTAACTCCTTCTGGACTTGGCACAGGGCCTCACGCCTCCCCTCCCGACACGCTGGTACCAGGCTCGCCAACCAGTCGATTCCCGCCTGGGCGCCAACGATTGACTCATGACTCTGGGTACCGGTTTCCAGACGATCCGGAGCGTATGGCGGCGCCGGTTCGAGACGCGGAACGTCAATCTCTTCTAGGAGCGCGCGCCTTCCCGTCAGGATACCAAGGTGCGGACCATAGAACTTGTAGGGAGAGCAGACAAGAAGATCAGCCCCAAGGGTGTCGCGCTCGACGATGGCATGTGGCGCGAAATGCACGGCATCCACAAAAAGCAACGCGTCGACCGCTGTAGCGAGTGACCGGGCGCGCGACATGTCGTTGATAGTGCCAAGCGCATTTGACGCCGCCCCCACGGCAATCAGCTTCGTGCGGGCGCCCACTGCGCTGGCGAAGGCACCCCAGTCCAGCGTTCCATCAGAGGGCCGCATCGCGACCGTTCGCAGCGTAATCCCTCGTTCCTGTACGAGTGTGTGCCAGGGGGCCACGTTGGCGTGATGATCAAGCTCGGTCACCACCACCTCATCGCCTGGTCCCCAGGCCCGACTTAACCCCCGGGCGACATGGAAGCTCAGCGTCGTCATGTTGGGCCCGAACACGATTTCATCCGCCGGGACACCGAGAAAATCCCCGCAGGATTCCCTCGCGGCGAGCAACATCGCGTCGGTTTCTCGACTCGTGGGATACTCCCAATGGGTGTTGGCGTTGTGATGATAGAGGTAGTCGACCATCGCCTCGGCCACCGGTCGGGGAACTTGGGTCCCTCCCGGACCGTCAAAGAACGCCACAGGTATCCCATGGTGGGTGCGCGCGAGCGCCGGAAAGGCTGCCCGAATCTCGTCGACGGATCGCACCGGTTGAGGCGTCACCGAGGTCACCTAGGCGCTTTCCCAGTCGCGTTCGAGGCCGGCATACGCCACGAGTAGGTTCTTGGTTCCGACGGCGTCGTCGTCAAAGGACACGGTCACCATGAGGTTGCGCCCGCCACCGGACAGACCCTGAATGACCCCACTCCCAAATCGGCGATGACGCACGTGCTCCCCTTTGACGTACCGGGGAGTATCCTGGGAGAGTTCTTCCATCGGAACCTCGGCGGCCGCCGCCGCCCCCCAGGAGGCACGACGGGTGCTCGACGGTCTTGCCCCACCCCGGCGACTACTCCATGTCGAACTGAGAGTCGAGGACGTCCGCTGGTCATCGAGCAGGTGCGTCGGGACGCTATCGAGAAACCGTGATGCTGTCCCCGGGCGGAATTCTCCACCCCGTCGACGAGAACGGGCCCAGGTCAGATACAGTTTGTCTTTAGCCCGAGTCACTCCGACGTAGAACAAGCGGCGCTCTTCCTCCACCCCTTCCGTGGTCTCGAGGGCGCGGGCCAATGGGAACAGGCCGTCCTCCATCCCCGCAAGCACAACTACCGGCCATTCGAGACCCTTCGCGGTGTGTAAGGTCATGAGTGTCACACCGTCCTCGGCGCCCGTCCGTTTATCATCACCCGAGAGTAGGGCGGCCTCGGTCAAGAACCGCTGCAACGGGCTCCCCTCGTTGACCCCATCGGTACCCATCTCCGGCGGAACGATCTCGGACCACGAGGCGGCTGCAGCGAGGAGTTCGCGAACATTGTCCCAACGGTCAGCTCCGTCTGGGTCGCTCTTCATCAGATGCGCCTCAAAATCGAGCCGTCGTATGACCTCTTCGAGGATGGCCGCCGGCGACGATTCCCCCTGTCCCTCCCGAACGGAGGTGATCAACTCAGTAAAGCGCACGAAGGCACGACGGGCATTCGGACGCAGATCTGGGATCCCATCCGCTTGCCCAGCCGTCGCAAGGAGTGACTGCCCCCGGCGGGTCGCCGCGTCACGGAGCAGATTGAGGCTCGTTTCTCCAATGCCACGCCGCGGGGTGCTCACCGCCCGGAGAAACGCCTGCTCATCGGCCTCGTTGACGAGCAGTCGGAGGTAGGCCAAGAGATCGAGCACTTCTTTTCGATCATAGAAACTGATTGAGCCAATAATGCGATAGGGCACGCCCGCACGACGGAAAGACTCTTCAAGGGCTCGTGACTGCGCATTGGTCCGGTACAGTACCGCGATATCGGGGTACATCCAATCGCCTGCTCGGTACCGCCGCAGGAACTCTCCGGCAAGCCATTCTGCCTCGTCCCGTTCATCGGCTGCCGCCAGGCGTGTCAGTAGCTCCCCGCCGCGCCGAGTCGTGCGCAGGGTCTT
>JAJCZW010000074.1 GCA_029262155.1 Gemmatimonadota bacterium | reverse complement strand
TCAGCGCCGAGGGCCTGCGCCTGCTCGATGGCCTTGGCCAGCTCCTTCTCGAGCGCCGCCTTGTCCGCCGGTTGGTACTGCTTGAACGCCTCTTTCACCTGCGGCAGCAGATCCTTGTCCAGGAACTGCGTGACCTCGGCGCTCCGCGCGTGCATCACCCGGTAGAAGCCGAAGTCCAGGTCGGGCTGGTCGAGCTGGAACAGCTCCTTCAGCAGGGTCTTCAGCTTTTCGTACTTCTGGCTCATGGTAGTGTTCAGTCCTCAGTTTTCAGTGTTCAGTGATTTGCCGAGGCTGTAGAGCATCCTGGCAAGCTGCTTGGTCTCTTCGACAATCTCCCGCATGGCAGAGTCCTTGAGGATGCCGATGCGGGCCGCGATGTAGGCTTGAGTGCGCAATTCCGCCGCGGAGCCACGGGCAATGGAGAGAAATCGCGCGAAGTCCTTCCCGCCTCGCTCTGCGCCTTCCGCAATGTTCGAGGCGACCGACACCGCGGCACGCTGCATCTGGTCTCGCAGGCCAAAATCCCGGCACTCAGCCAGCTCGCTGTAGATGCGAACTGCCAGAGCGTACGCTCGCTTCCACACCTCTAATTCCTCAAACGACTGGTACATACCCACACTGCTCCAGACGCTGAACTTCGAAAACTGAACCCTGAACGAGTTCCACAGCTCGACTCCGAAGGTGTGGCACAGCCTATCCTACGACACTCACAACGTACGACCTCGCCAATCGACCTCTCGTGCGGGGATCATAGCACGCAGAAGAGATGTTATCACCTGAGGGGGGTTGCTCTGGTCCAAGGTACCAAGGAGTTCCTCGATGCCATCATGGGTCACCAAGACCACTCCATTCGTTGCAACCGCATCCCGTTCAGCCGGCGGTACCCCTGCGTTGGGTAGTGACGTGACAAGGGTGGGCAGTACCTCCACATCTGCCAATTCCGCGGCAAGGGTTCTCGCCCTAGTTACCAATCGCCCCAGCTTTCCACCTGAATCCGGCGGTCCAGTGGTGCACTCGATGGCGAGGACGATCGGACGAAAGGGCTCGTGCGCCAGGAGATCTACTCCTTCTCCCAACCGCTTATCGCCGGCGTAACTATCTACCTGGTAGCCTAGGAAGAAGAAAAGCCTCGCGACGGCGCGCTCAAACTGTTCACTGCGATCTGGAGTTACCTTGAGGAGAGATGTTGTGAGAATCTCTTGACCCCGATCCAACACCTGATACGCGAGCTGCCGCTGATTCCGACCGGGACGATGGAGATCGTGAACGGTCACCCGATCTACGCACCAGGGTCCGACGCGGAGCATGAGCTTCCCAAAGGAGCTGTCACCCACGTCCCCCGTTAACTCGGCACCCCAGCGTCCAGGGTCCTGAGACTCTGAGGTCAAGTTGGGCGTAAAGGAAGCATGATTAGGTAATTCACCTCGGCCCAATCCGAAGAAACCGAGAGAACAACGTTCGAGAAACTCCCTTGATGCTGCCGAAAGGAAGACATGTAGCTTGCCCATTTCGAGTCGGGTACGGTCCCGATCTATCCGGACTTGGATTGGCGCGAAGATCTCAAACCCCACCATGGTATTCGTACCGGACGGCTGGGGTTTCCCAAGGAAATAGCGCTCCAGGTCGTCAATCCCGTCGTAAGGTGCATCGCCGAGCCGGAGCGTGGCATCGATCCTTTCCCGTGAATAGCTGGAGGTGCGAATCAGATCTTCAATGGTCGGCCCATGGCCAGCTGCGTACAAGGCGCTCCAATGCACGTAGTCACGAGCCCAAGGGCCTGCAAGATCTGAGAACCCAGAACGAAAACGATAGGGCTCGGTGACATCATGCGAAGGCCTTCCGGCACTGAACTGGATATCAGAATCTCCCACACGGAGGGCGCCTTCAGCGACTCCATTCAGAATGTCGCCAAGTCTTTCGGAGTCAAACACCTGCTGGGTGACCAAGATGCCGTTGGTGGAGCGAAGGGAGGGGAATTGAGGGACGGCCCTCATCGATCTTGGGTCAAGATAGGCTCGCGCCCCAATGCTGTGCCACCCACCATTAACCCGAACCGCTGCCACACGCAGATCGATGCTGCGCCAAAGGCCCGGAAGCTCCGCGATATCTTCCTGGAACTTGGCTAGTTCCTCAGGTATAGTCATGCACGATCCTTACGGCTTCCAACCCAACCTGCATCGACGCGCCCGATGTGTCACGAATGCGAACACCCCCAAGAGGTTTAAATATCCAACATGTGGGTAGAGTTGATCGTGTATTCCCCTACGCAGGACTGGTCTATCGCAGAGCGCGTTCTGTCCCATGCTTCGCAACCACCTGTGACGACAAGGTTATACACGCAAGAACTATCCTTCCCTCGCATTCTCGCTACCCAATCGGTTCACGCGGCCCCTTAAGCCAAGCATCGAACGCGGGTGCTCGAGGAAGGCGGCCATCAAGCAATGGATCCTTGCGCATCAACGCCGTATGGCAGGGCGGACGATAGCCCCGATGACACTACCAACCATGATGAATAGGATACCGCCACCTACCACAAGCTCATAGTGGGCAAAGAGCAAGCAGCCTGCCTCCCCTGATGTCGGGGGGACTGCAAGGCCGAACAGGGACGCTAGGTTACGGTACAAGGCGGACCAGTGGCTTCTGGCGGAAGGTGCACAGCCGCTGAGGGCCAGGAAGATAGTGGAATAGGCGCAGATCTCGACGACGTTCACGAGAAATGAGGCAAGGGAGCGAGGCACGCTGTGGATTCGACCCTCAAACACGAAAACCGTGTAGGCGGCGACAACAGCAATGGACGTTATCTGGTAAAGCGCCAGCGCTCCACCGAGTACCCTGGCCGGCTGCGAGCGCAGCACTGGGACATTCACGTCCAGTAGGAAGAGCCATATTATGCTGACTGTCAGCGACGCGGCAACAATCAACTCAGAGGCTCCGGGAGGAGCCTTCTCCTCTCCGGGTAGTTTCAGCCACGAATTGAAGTAGGATCCAACTACCAGTCGGCGATACACAAACCGCAACGAGCCCTGGAGGAGAGGGAACCAAAAGCCCTTGGACAGGTTCCTGCGAAGAAAAGTGCGAAGTCTTTCCACAGCGAGGCCCTCACAGAGAATCAGTGGATCTTGCGTCGCTACGCTACCGAACTTGTAGTTAGGCCACAACCGAGGCGGTCAGGGTTGGGCGTTGCGCTTTCTAAGCAATACCATGTACCCGACGACAGCGGGAATGTCGTGGACCTTGTAGCAGACGCGAGTTCCATCTTCCAAGTCGTCGACAACGAGTTCCCATCCTTGGATGTCCACCAACTCCGCTTCCCTCTCCGCAGTCGCCTAATAGAGCTGGCCCCTGATCGCGGTGGCGCTGCGAGATTCCCTCGTCCTCGACATACTGCGTGCTGACCCACTTGTCTTCAACGGGCCGCCCCGGCCTGGCTGCGGGCCGCGCGAGGGCAGGTTTCCGGCGACGGGTCCACCACTTATAGGCTTTCATACCTCCGCCGAGGATGGTGATGAAGGCCGCCAAGATTCCGAGGGTCTCGATCAACTAGGAATCAACGCAAGGCCGGTGTATGGGGACAGTCGACCTCCCAGTCAGGGAATTAGTCCGTCGGTGCGCAACTGTTTCACCGTACGACCGGCCATCGATCGGAGTAGAGTTCCGGTGCCGGCGAAAGCATTACCACCAGTTCGAGCACTAGCCGCCCAGACACTCCATCCGGTGGCCACGTCCAACAGGACGGCGGTGAAGTTGGCCCAAGGCTTCGAAACGTCGTACCCGCCTGTGGTAGTCGCGGAGGCCTGTACACAGCCCTGCGACGAGGTCCAAAGGGTACAGCGCGCTGTGGTTTGAGTAGGGGTCTGGGTGGTGGTTGTGCCTGCGTCGCCCAATTGAATAACGAGGGCCGCGTCAATCCGGTGTTCAGCCAACAGGCGCGTTATCTCGTCCTCCGCGTACATCCGGCCGGGGAAGAAGACGGTGTAGGACGGTACGAAAGCAGCGGTGTCACCGTCGTACGCGTTGCCAAACACTTCCTCGGCGGTTCTCCGCCACTCAATGTCATCAACAGGGAAGACGACTAGAATGCGATCGTAAACGCGGCCGGCGGCCTCGGGTGCGACCACGGACGAGATTCGTGTCCTCGCGCAGCCGGCAAGCGTGAGGGAGATAACGGACAGGAGCAACAGGAACGACTCACGGTGGTAGCGCATTGCGCCCCCCTTGCGGTTACGGCCTAACGGATCACGATTGAGCTGCAGCGGCTGCCGGCACCTCTAATCACTTGTTAGGCCGACCCCTTGAGCAGCTGCCTGGCATTGGGATTCACACTCCGAGCCTCGGCGAGCACGGTCAACGCTGCGTCGGTCAACTCTCGATCTCGCGCGCGGTCTCCTCTTGACCGAGGAACTTCCCTCCATGGAAGAGGTTGTTGCGCACGTCTCTGACGATCCGAAACAAGGACCGTGCCTTAGTCTCGGTGGGCCGACGGGGGTTGTCACGCCATTCTACGCTGCCATTGGTGCATTCCTCACGTTTCGGAGGTTGCCTCTCCAGAGTAGTCGGGGCCGATGCAAACTCCGGCGTCTTGAGTGCTTCAATCGCCATTTCATGCTGATCGACGAAACGGTTCCAGTCGGGCTCTGCCTGACCATAGCACCCCCTTCTTGCGAAGCCGTGATGCTTGAGGGCACTCTCCCACCTTGCAAACAAGACAAGGAAGCGAAAGAACCGCTCTCTATCCTCCGCTTCGAACGACTCGACGTAAGGAAAATCGATCATCAGCTCTCGTTCGGCCTAACGCCCCCGGCATCACCCGCCCGGGGCACGCGAGAGATGGTATCACGGATGCGCGCGCGGAACGGCGTGCCCCGGGTCGGTGCCTGCCGTTGTTAGGCGCCACCACCCTCACCGGTCTTCTTGGAAGCACGGCACTCATGGCACTCGACGGCCTTTGCGTCGATATGGCCTTTCGCCTCCTCGTAGTACCACTTCTGATCCACCGCACGCCAGATCTCTCGCTTACCACATCGACGGCATGTGAACGCACGGTCGACGTAGAACTCCGGGAGCAACCCGTACGTGTTGATGTGCGCCAGACGCGCTTGGTCGGCCGGTATCGCGGATGGATGAAGCCTGTCCACGGACGGCGGAACGTGGTTCATTCGGTCAGCCTCGGCCCATTCGCGAATCGTCGGGTTCCTGCCGGTGTCTCTCGGTGTGGTCATGACGTAGCCGCCTAGCGCCAGGGTTGAGCTGCAAACGCTCCAATGAAACGCGTTCGCGTAGCGAACGCTTCCGACTTGGACCGCGTTTGACAGCTCCAACCCTTTGTTAGGTCGCTCAAAGCCACTCGCTATCTGGCGGCCACTGAAAGCAGTGCGGTTGCGTCCTGCTGCGCGATGCGCAACGCGTTCACCGGTCTGGGCTTCGGAGTGTGGCCTGGGCAATCGTGAATGTGAACGGTCGGCCGTCAGGATAGCCCAAAATCGTGTTCGCCCGATCGGCGATTCGCTGATCCGTAAGCGTTCGCCGAATCAAAGCCCCGGTAAGAGTAATCGATCGCGGGACGGAGCCAAGCGTCGCTCCGCCGCGGCGAGTTACCAACGCACTAACCGTGAAGTCCGTGCCGGGAGCGAGTTCGATCAGATCCTTTGAGACATTCGTGGGCAGAGCGGTAACTGTATGTTGGGTGCCAACCCACGCCTGACCGGCGTCGTCGATCACGTTCAACCAATCGGCGTAACAGCACCGCGCACCGATGTAGAGGGTTTCCGATGCTGACGTATTCGTGAAGCGAATGGCGAAGGAAATCGCTTCGCCGGTCTCCGCAAGCGTGGGGCAACCGACAAGCTCGAACCGCAACCATTGACTCGATGAAGCCCGCCCGGGTTCGCATGGCTGGCCGGTTGCACCGCGCGTTCCCTGCGCATCCCGCTCTTCCAGCCTGCGAAGCGTGGCCAACAGGTCGCGGAGGAGGGCATCCGTCTCGGACTGACGCCGCATTATCTCTGCGATTCTCGCCTTCAGCGTGCTTACCTCGGTTGCCAGCGAGTCAGCCGTGCGCTGGCTGACCCCTTGACCGTGCGCATTCGGCGCGATCAATGCGAGTGCGAGGAGTGCTTTTCGGAACGTCACTTTTTCTGCCGCATATACTGCTCCAGGCGCGCGCGCGCGTCACTTATCTCAGGCGTGGACGAGGACAATTGCTGACCAACTCGTACCGGTTGTGCTCTTCGAATTGCACCGGAACGTTCGGCGTGGACAACGAGAGTCCGAAGTGAGTCGCGTTGCGCTTCGATGGCCGCAAGGCCACCCATTCCCAGTGCGGCGATTCCGAGGTTCGCACCGGCGGCATACCCGGGAACAACGGTAATGCGATACCACCCAGGCCGGACCGCTTGGACGTCGAGTACGGCGCTACCCTCGACGAATCCTCGCGGGGCGTGAAACTCGCCTACCTGCGTCCGAGGCCTCAACCCGCTTGTTGCCTCGAAGACGCCACCTCGCTCAACGTGGCCGATCACACGTCCTGACGACGGTAGCCTGATGGTGCCGAACCGATCGAGGACCATCACCTGACGACCGCCGGCGCTGATCCGGCCCATCCCATCCACAAACGGACGCAACCCAGATAACTCCGCGAGGACACCGCGCATACCACCAGCCCGAAAAGTGGTGGCAATTCCGGCTTCAGTGAGAAGAGCTCCGCGAGACGCGCCCACGGCCACACCACCGCGAATTGAGAGGCCAGATGCCGCCCGAAGCGATGCGGCCTCCGCGATACCGGCGCGGGCGCCAATGCCTCCAATCGCCCGCGCGCCCAAGAAGGCGGACGCACAGCCCGACGTTGCCAGACACACCAACGCGCATGCCCATGCCAAGGTTCGTCCGCTCATCAAGGCCGTCATATCGCACTCGTCCGCAGGGGGGTCGCCTCGTCATTGCTAGTGTAGTCCGTCCGCATTGTCAAGCGGCACTGCGGTTTTCTGGCTGCGCATGCGGGGGCGCGCGGCCGACCTAACGAGTTAGTATGTTGCGCCTGTCGCAGCATAACACAGTTATATAGTACTATACGCACGAAGGGCCGCAAGGGCTCCGGAGGGCCATGCCAAAAGCGACTCGGCCTCTTCTAAACCACGACAGGTCTGAACGCCACCGGCAGGGTCCTCCAAGGCCGCCCACCCTGCCACCCCACCCCGATCTTGACACTACGAACCCGTTCGTAGTAACGTATTCATATGCCCGCGCCCCGGACCTCCCCACCCCTCCCCACCGACGCCGAACTCGGCATCCTCCAGGTCCTGTGGGACACCGGACCCGCGTCCGTGGCCGAGGTGCAGGAACGCCTTCCCGGCCGGCCGGGGTACACCAGCGTCCTCAAGTTCCTCCAGATCATGCTGCGAAAGAAGTTGGTCTCCCGGGATGAGGGATCCCGCCGCCACGTCTACGCCCCCCGGGTGGAGCGGGAGATCACCGAACGCCGCCTGGTGGGGGACCTGGCGAAGCGTGCGTTCGGCGGGTCGGCCGCGCGGATGGCGCTCCAGGCGCTGAGCACCACCCCCGCTTCGGCCGAGGAGCTGGCGGAGATCCGGACTCTCCTGGGAGAGCTCGAGGCAGGGAAGGGGAAGGGAGCGACCGGGTGATCCACCTTCTTGGATGGGGACTGCTCCACACGACCTGGGCTGCGGCAGGGCTCGTGGCCCTCCTGGCACTCGCCTACGAGCTGGGGCCTGACTCGCCGCGATGGCGGTACCGATTGGGAGTCGCCACACTCTCCTCCCTGCTGGTCCTCCCGTTCGCGTTCGCCTCGTGGTTTGGATCCCCCGCCGCGGTGCACACCGCTGCACCTGGTGCCGCCGGTGCCCCGGTCTCCCCGCTCACCTACTGGCTCCTGCTGGTGAGTCTGGGGATGCGATGGGTGTTGGAGGCGTGGGCCGTGACCGTCACCGTGCTCCTTCTTCGCTGGGTCGGCGGGTGGATCCTGCTTCGCCGGTGGGTGAGGCGGGCCGCTCCCGCTCCCCGTCCGTGGGAGCGCGAGGTGCAGTCGCTGGCGCTCAGGCTCGGCGTGAATCGGAGTGTCGGCGTCCGGGTCTCGCGGGATGTCAACGTCCCGACGGTGATCGGCGGGCGGCGTCCGATGGTGCTGCTTCCGCCCGACGCCCTCACCGTATTTTCCCGCGAGGCGCGAACCGCTATCCTGGCCCACGAGGTGGGGCACCTGGCCCGGCATGATGACCTGGTCGACTCGCTGCAACGCCTGGTCGAGACGGTCTACTGCTTCCACCCGGCGGTCCACTGGCTGTCGCGCCGGGTGAGAGAAGACCGGGAACGGTGCTGCGACGACCTGGTCCTGCAGCTTCAGACCGATCCGGTGCTCTACGCCCGAACCCTCACCCGGCTGGAGGAGATGCGTTCGTGCCAGGCCGGACGGACGGCATTCCGGCTGGCGGCGACCGGAATCGGGCGGGGCGGCCTGCTCGACCGGGTGCGACGAATCGTGTTAGTAGAAACCGGGCACCGTCCCACGAGACCTGGCCTGCTCACCGCCGGCAAGGCGGCCTCGGCACTAGCTCTCCTCCTCCTCGGCGCCGGGAAACTGGTGCCGGAGACCAGATTGGCCCTCTCCAGTCAGCTGATGCGGATCGAGGCCCAGGACCCGGCCGGACCGTTCAGGGTGACGGTGGTGAACGGACAGTTGGTGGGGGCCGAACTCGACGGCACTCCGCTCGACCGGACGCAATGGCGCCAGACTGCCAACGAGGTCCGCCTCATCGATCCGCAAGATGGAACGGATCTCCAGGTCACGATTCGGGAATCCGGGATCCACTGGACGCCCCGTTCCCCACGTCCCAAACCGTAAACACTCGAACGTGAAGGGTATTCCTATGGTTAGCTCGACACGCTTCAAATTACGAACCGCTTCGTATTTACTTGGCACAGTGATCCTCCCTCCGGTGGTCTCCGCCCAGGCCGACGGGCCCCGCTTGTTGGATGGGGTGGTCGCGGTACACGAGGCGGCCGGCGCCAGAGCGGCGGCGCAGACCATCTGGCCCGGCTTTCGGGCCGACACGATGCCGGTCCAGTACGTCTTTGCCGGCGAGGGGGTGTTGCTACTCGGGTGGCGCGGCGAATTGCCGGACGGGTATCACCGACTGGAGGGAGTCCCGGGCTCCGGTTGGTTGCCGTTCGGCGATAAGGCCTCAGCCAGTTTCACGGTCGTGAGGGTGGGCGACGTGGTGGTGGCGCAGGTCCCGGTTCGCGAGGAGCAGGTCAACAACCTGATAGGCGTCATCAACCACGAGCGATTCCACGCCTTCGAGCGGTCGGTGGCTCGAGATGGCCGGCTCTTCGGCCAGGGAGAGAACAGCTTCCTGGTCACCAGCTACCCGATCTACAACGCGGCGAACGAGCGCGGGTCGGTGCTCGAACACCGGCTGCTTCGGGCTGCCCTCCTCGACCCTTCTCTCGACTCGGCCCGGCTGATCGCCCGGGAGTACATCGCGCTTCGCGAGGCCCGGCAGCGGGCCCTTCCACCCCCCCTTGCCGAGTTCGAGATCGCGGCGGAGATGAACGAAGGGCTGGCGGAGTATGCCCTGATCCTCACCTCATCGGCCAACCGCAATGAGGCCCAACGGACGATTGCCGACCGTCTCATGGCCTTGGGCGATGAGTTGACCCGGTCGGTTCGGCTCCGGTTCTACGCCACCGGTTCGGGCACAGCCCTGCTCATCGATCGACTGGAAGGAGACGGGTGGAAGAGCCGGATGATGGAGGCCAACCAGAGTCTCCAGGAGATGTTGGCTGAGGTGAGCGGGTACCGGCGATACGAATCCCGGATCCGGGACCAGGGGATTGCTCGAACGGAGACAAAGGACGGTCAGGTTGAGGTGGGCGAGGCACTCTCCCGGTTGAGAGCCCACCGTCGGGCCGAGATCGACAGCCTCATGCGAGTGCCGGGCTTACGGGTGATCGTGGAAGGGGACGCGAGTGCGAACTATTGCGGAATCGACCCGCAGAATTTGCTTGCCGCGGACAGCACCCTCTTCCTTCATCGACGCTGGGTCAAACCGTGCGCCGGCGACCGGTGGAACGGGGAGTTCAACACGCCGACGGTGGAGGACCAGACGAAGGGGATGTGGACGGCGATAGCGGGACCTGTCAGCGAAGTCGATGTGACGGTCGACGGAGATCGTTGGGGTCTTGCCGACGACCTACCGATTGGTGCCCATCGTCTTCAGATCAAGACATCCCAAGTGAGTATAGAGGTGGCGCGAGGACGGATGATTCGGCGTGAGGGTGCGCTGGTGTTCGTGGTGGAGCCGCAACGAGAGCCCTGACGAGTCCCGTATCCAATACGGGTACGCCGATCCAAGCCGGATAGGGGAGGTGGCGCCATCTTACAGGGGTGACCACCTCTTCTCATCTCACCCCTCCACTGCATCCACCCACTGGGCCGGGCACCCGCCCCGCCAGTCCATGGCTTCATATCGCTCTGACCTTTGCCCCGATGCTGGTGCTCGGCGGTCTCGCGATTGTGGTCCGGAGCAATCTGCTGGTGCTGAGCGGTGTGGTCGGGAGCGCGATAGTCGCCTGGATCGTCAGCGGTGGGCGCAGGGCCGGGTTTCGGCGTTTGGGTTTGGTGCGGCCGGCGCGATGGCGCACGATTGTGTTGATTGCTCTTGGCGCTGTGTTTGCCACCGGGATCGTGCAGAGTATCGTCGGGGCGGTAGTGTCCCCTTTCTTTGGCCAACCCGACCTTTCGGTGATCTCCAAACTCCAGGGCGATCCGCTCTTTCTCCTCCAGTTGCTCGTGATTTCATGGGTGAACGGTGCTTTCGCCGAGGAGATTCTGTTCCGTGGGTTCCTGATGCCGCGTCTCGCAGAGTGGTGGGGTGGGACGCGGCAGGTGTGGGTGATCGCGGCTCTCCTCAGTTCCGTCGTCTTCGGGCTGGGTCATGCCTACCAAGGTGTGACCGGGATGGTGGGAACAGGGATGACCGGGCTGGTACTGGCGGGAGTCTACCTGGTGGCCAAACGGAACCTCTGGGCATCGGTGCTGAGTCACGGCCTGTTCGACTCGATTGCGTTTGTTACGATTTACTTCACGGGGCTCCCAGCGAGTTGATACCAGTCGGGGCGATCGATCGGTCGCCCTTACATGATGCCGAGCCGAGGGGGAGGCGTCAGCGTCCCACAAAGATCGCTTTGGGGATCATCATGTGGACGCCGACGTTGCCGTCCACCAGTTGGGTGATGCGGAGATCGGCGGCGATGCTGGCCAAGCGATAGGCCTCGACCTCGGGCAGATGGTACGTCTCCATGAGGTAGGCGATCATCTCCCGAACCGCGACCCGCGTCGCCACGGTGAGATCTTCGTCGGTTCCCATGGTGATGATGTGGGTCGGAGTATCACCTCGAGGCCAAGACAGCTTCAGGTCCTTTCGCACAATCAACTGGAGCCGCCCCCGGAGCGACGTCTCGATTGCGGTCTGATCCACCTCGCCGTCGCCTTGAGCGGCGTGTCCGTCACCCACTTCGAAGAGCGCCCCCTGCACGTGGATCGGAATGAAGAGCGTCGTGCCCGCGACGAGTTCTTTGTTGTCCAGGTTTCCGGCGTGCTGGCCCGGTGGGTTGCTGCTTACGCGTCCTTCCGCTGGCGGCGGAGCGACACCCATGCTGCCGAAGAAGGGCCGGAGGGGAACTCGGATGCCGGGTAGCACATCGGCCGTTCGGCGCAGGGTGTCGAGGCGGATGATCCGGGTGCGTGGGTCGCCGCAGGCATCGCGCAGAAAGCCGCCGCATCCGTTGTATCCGTACTCAATGGCAAACGACACATCGAGAATACTGACCTCGAGGACGTCACCCGGTTCCGCGCCCTCGACATACACCGGGCCGGTGAGGATGTGGCCCCCGGGTCCCCGGTCGGTGACCTGTTCCACAATCGCGCGCAGTGAGGGTTCGATTTCTTCCGGAGGCACACCTGCCGCTTCCAGCCGATCGGGGCGCGAGGTGATCATCGTTTCCACATCGATGATGTCGCCCGAAGCGATCCGGAGCACGGGCTTGGCCTCCGACCAGTAGTAGCCGTATGCAACGGTGCTCGGTGTCGCCGGCAGGTGATGGACGGTCTGGGCCCGAGCGACGATCGCCGAGGAGGTGAAGGTCACGAGAAGGAAGAGGAAGGGGCGGTGCATGTGTGGTCCTTTCTATGGAACGACTGACTGACCGATCGCATCCCAGATGAAAGACTGCGTCGCCATCGACTGACCGCGGTACTGGGGCCGGAACCCGAACAGGACCGCCCGCCCCTTTCCAACCGTCACCTCCACCAACGCTGCCTTGCCGTTGAGTTTCTCACCCCCAAGGAGCCAACCGGAGAGCAGGGGATCACCGACGGCCTGGTAGCGGGCGACGACGCGGACCCTGCTGGAATCGGTGGCTTCGAAGGCGGGGCTGTTCCCGAACCAGACGGCCGGCACGGGGGCGGTGTACCCTTGAGCGATTCGCTGATTGTGGTTCACCTCCACGGCGAGCAACGAGCCGGGAGCGTAGAACTCGCTCCGCTTAAGACTGTCGAGGACGTTCCGGACCGGAAGGTCGAGCACATCGATCCCGTATGCGGTGGCGCTGTTGAAGAAGAGGATGGTACCTCCCTCCTCGACGAACGCCTTGAGTGCCGCTGCACCGTCGTCTCCGAGCCCACCCTGCAGTGAATCGGGGCTGTTCGGCCCCAGTCCATTGGCAATCTGGCGGGCCCGTTGATCGGGGATGATGAGCACATCAAATCGACTGTTGAGGTTGCCCGCCCGTACATCCCGATCGTGAACCGAGGTGTACTGAATTCGGTTGACGTCGAACACCCAACGGGTCCACCCTTCGTCCATCGAGGCCGACCAACTCTGGTAGATACCGATCCGCTTGCCGGTCCGGTCGCTCAGTCCGGGTACGGTATAACGAGGTTCCGCCACTTCGTCGATTGGCCCGCCCGCCTCGGGGGTGGCACCGTGCACCGCCGCGACCTCGACCCCGAACAGCAGCGGCAGAGTATGGGCGGTGACATCGTAGGGTGCCTTCGGTGGACCGCCGGGATATTCCCGTAAATTGGGATACTGTTGTCGCTCCAGAAGGGCGTTAGCGTAACCACCAAACATCTGTCGGGTCGGGACGAGGTAGCTGCCTGCTGGATAGGCCTTGCCTTCGACGGTGACCGGGCCTCGGGTCTCGTGGACTTCGACCTGGCCATGTTGGAGCGTCCAGATCAAACGGTGCAACGCTTGGCCGTCGGCCTGCGCCTTGGGGATCACGTAGGCTGCGGGAACATTGTCGTCCGCCCGCCACGGATGATCCGCTGCGAGCGCCCGATCACCCAGCGCCGCGTAGCTGGTGAGCCAGCCGGTACGGTCGCGAGCGGCCTCGACCAAGAGCGCCCAACTGGCGCTAGTTTGGTAGTCGACGATGTCGCCGATTCCCCACTGACCGCCGGGCCAGGGTGATGGGAAGTTCCAGCTGGCCACCTTGGCGTCGTATCCCCGTCCGGTGCCCAGCCGATCGAATGGTATCTCTACCGGCGAGGCGAGTCGGGCACTGGCCGTTTCGGTGAGTATCCGGACACCGCGATGGTTGAGCGAGTATTGCCGTGCCGGCGACCACTGATCGTACGAAGCGTTGGTGGCCACGCCACGCTTGCCATCGGCAGTTAGGCGCCAGGAGATTGCCATGCCGAGCGCGTTAGTGCCGGCGGTAAGGATGGGATCGATATTGGGTTCGACCGGATCCATGTAGGGGGGGATGAAGAGCCGGCCGGCGTTCCGACCCTGCTGGTGAATGTCGTTGACGATCTGCGGGTTCCACGGGGTGTAGAGCGAGTCGACGGTGTAGCGGGTCTCGGGCTGGGTGAAGGCATACCAGTCCCGATTGTTGTCGTGCCCGGTGTAGTAGTGATAGAGCGTCGGTGGCCCGCTCCCCTCGGCGGGGGTGCCCAGGGTGGCGCGATACCAGTCGCCCACGATGTCCACCCCATCCGGATTGAGCGACGGGACCAGCATCACGATCGTGTTAGCCAGGATGGAGCGCGCTTCATCGGTTGCGGCCAGGGCCAATCGGTCAGCCAGGAGGAGGGGGGTCAGGAAGCCGCCAACCTCGGTGGAGTGGATGCTCGAGGTGATGAGGATGACATTCTTGCCTTCGGCAATCAGCTGATCAAGTTCTCCAGCTCCGCGGAGCCGCGGGTCGGCCAGTTTCCGCTGGATGGTCCGGTACTGTTCGAGGTTGGCGAGTGTGGCCGGATCGGAGATGAACGCAGCCAAGAAGGATTTGCCTAACACTGTCTTGCCTAATATGCGCAGCGAGACCCGGGGGCTCGCCTGATCCAGTGCCGTGAAGTAGTCGGTGACCTGTTGCCAGGTCGGGAGCTGCCGGTCGGTTCCGGGCGCAAAGCCCAAGACCGACTCAGGAGACGGGATCGGTCGAGACTGGCCTGAAACCACGGAGGCAGAGAGAACCAACAGCAGAACAACGACCAGGGAACGGGGCATGGGATCGGCCTTGTACGGGTCCAGAATGTGAGTGATGTCGATGGATCCTACCGGCCGGGGCCGGATGGCGCCAGTTGGGACAGCGATCGAGCGAGAACGTGGCCTATGTCGTGAACCCGAGCGCCGAAGCGATTTCCCGCTGGCGCAGGTCGAGGGTTAAAAACGTGAGTTCGCCGGGCTCCGGTTCCAGGAACAATGCCGTTGCCAGGTGCCAGCAGTCGGCACCGCGGAGATACCCGACGTCGAGCACTCGTGCGATCTCCGCACTCAGTGGATGTGCGGGGATCACCCATTCGATTGGGTCGAGCATCTTGGGGTCGAGCGCACGGCGCTCCCGGCAGCATGCACTGCGCCACTCTGCCTCGAGGAGGGGAGCGGCAACCAGCTTCAGGGTGCTCAAGGTGTCTGCTAACTCGTCGGTGCCGGTCTCGCCGAGCGTGATGGCGACAATGATCGAGGTGTCTACGTATGCGATCACTCAGTCACGCTCATCCAGGAAGCGTTGGAGCACCCCGGGATTCGGTGCTCCGACCTTGAACGATGGACACTCGCCTGGTGCGAGTCGTGACGGAATGATCTCTCCTCGAGTTGCCATATCGGCGAGTCGCTCCTCGAGGGTCTGTTTGCGCTTCGGCTTCTGGTAGGGCCGAAGCTCCGCCACAGGCTCGCCATGGACGGTGATGATCACGCTTCGGCCCTCGCGGACCTGGCGGACCAGGGCCGACAACTTGGCCTTGGCATCGTAGATGGAGTACTCATCGAGCATGCGGGGAAAGATATATAGACTAGTCTGACTAGTCAATCAAATCGCCGCTCCATCTCCCACCCAGGCGCCTCGGGCGCAATCGTGCGACGGACCATCAACACCGCGCTCTCCGGACAGGCACCCCGAAACTCAACCGATGCAGTCACCCGCGGGTCGACGGCTTCCCGGTGAATAACCTGGAAGCCGAAGTGAGTCGCGAACGCTTCGGCGGTGGTGGTCAGAATGTAGAGGTCGCCTATGTCGCGCCGCGCTATCTCGGTGAAGAGGTGTCGGACGAGGTGGCCTCCGAGACCGGTCCCTCTCGCACTTGGGGTCACGACGAGTGAACGGGCAAGGGCCACGTTGCCATACTGTTCGAAGCCGACGGCGCCGAGCATGACGCGATCTTGCTCGGCGACATAGAGATGCATGGTCTCGGTTTCGACACCGGCGATTGGGAGGCTTGCTTCTTTGAGGAGCGAGTGAATGGTCTCCAGATCCTGTATAGTTGCCTCGCGAAACACCGGCATATCGCCTCCCTGGTGAGCCGTCGATGAAGAATACTCCCAGGTGACCCGGGCTGCTTCTATCTTGAGGGTTATGGCCGACCATCTTTCCCTTCCTGCTGTCGATGAACTCTCGGGCCAGATGGAATTCGATCTTGAAGTCGCGCTCGATCGATCCCAACCGCTATCGACGCTCCCGGTGGGGTGTCGGTTTGTTCAAGAGGGAACCGGCATCACCGGGACCCTCTTAGGGTTGGGGACCGGCTCGGCCGAAGTCGCGATTCAGAATGGCACCAGGACCGTGAGGACAACCTGGGCGCTGGGCACGGCGGTACGCAGGCTACGCGGCTCTGGTTAAGGGCGCCCATATATATGGATGTCCTTATGAACGCAGAAACGGCGACCTCGAAGGTCGCCGTTTGAGTGAGACATGATCGGGTGTGCTACCGAATTCGTTGCAGCCTGTCCAATTGGGGTCTACCACCTCGACGGAGTCCCCCACCTCTATTGCCCCGTCCTCGTTGGATCCCGCCGCGCATTCCTCTTTGACCCCGGGCTGCCCCAGCCCGCCCCTGTCCTCGACTACCCTGTGCGTTCATCCGGGCCCTTTGTCGGAACGCCTCCCGGCGGATGGTGCCGAACTTCTCGCGTTGGGCATCACTCAGGAGTCCGGTGACCTGTTCGGTCCTTGCCTGCCCTCGTTCACGGAATCCCTCTCGTGCCTTCGACATCTGGGCTGCGAACTCATCTCGGCTGAGGTCACCTGCCTGGAGGCGCGACCGAAGATCGAGGGCCCAAGCCATCTGGTCTTGTCGGCGCGCAACGTCCTGTTCCCTCAACCGAGAGAGTTGGACGATTTGATCCTCGGTCAACTCCAACCGGGCTCGCATACCGAGGACCGCTTCAGCCGAGACGGGGGCCCGCATCCGACTGGTCTGGGCCGGTTCCTGGCCTTCTTGGGCTGCCACCGCCGCGGGCAAAACCACCCCGACGAGCAACCCGATGGAAACGATCTGTCGTATCATGGTGACTCCTTCTGTTCCAGTCCGAGGACTGGGGGTTATTCCCCTCTCACCTCCTTTAGACGTCAACAGCCCGACGGTGTTAATCGGGTTCTGCTTGCGCCTAGTCGTGTAGGCACGGATACTTGTTGTAACTGCTCGTTGCTTCCCGTCTGTCGGCTTGGAGATTTTGTTATGCAACTCCTGATCAACGGTGCGCTGCACGATGTCGATGTATCAGCCGAGATGCCGCTCCTTTGGGTTCTCCGCGACGTGCTCGGCATGACTGGCACGAAATTCGGGTGCGGGATGTCGCTTTGCGGTGCCTGCACGGTCCATCTCGATGGGCGACCGATCAGGTCGTGTACCACTCCGGTCTCGGCGGCAACCGGCAAGGCGATCACCACCATCGAGGGACTCGATGCAGAGGGCGATCACCCGGTGCAGCGTGCCTGGCAGGAGTTAAACGTCCCCCAATGTGGGTATTGCCAGTCGGGGCAGCTGATGAGCGCGGCGGCGCTTCTGGAAACGACTCCCCATCCGACGGACGCAGATATTGACGCGGCGATGGAAGGGAACATCTGCCGCTGCGGGACCTATGTTCGGATTCGAAAGGCGATCAAGCGGGCGGCCGATATCAAGGCCGGGGGGGGAAGATAGCGATGCCGACGACGACCGGGACGCGTGGGGTTTCCCGCCGAACCTTCTTCCGAGTAGTCACCGTCGCCGGAGGCGGGATCGCACTAGCGGTAGGTCTCCCGCCACTGATTCGGCGGGCTCGTGGAGCCGGCGCTGATTCTGAGAGTGGGTCGCCCGACCTCTACATTCAGATCGCACCGAACAACACGGTGACGATCACTGTTCCGCGTTCGGAGATGGGCCAGGGAGTCCGCACCTCGCTTGCGATGTTGGTCGCCGAGGAGTTGGATGCCGATTGGAACGGGATTGAAGTCCGGACGGCGGGATTCGATCCGCGGTACGGAAGCCAAGGGACGGGCGGAAGCAGCAGCGTCCGATCGACCTTCACGCCGCTTCGAACCGCTGGTGCGACGCTCCGAGCGATGCTCGTGGCCGAAGCTGCAGAGATGTGGGGCGTTCCAGTTGATGAATGCACCACTGTCGGCTCTACGGTGCTCCATACGAGTGGGAAGAAGCTCAAGTACGGTGACGTGGCCGCCGGTGCTGCACTTCGGTCGGTGCCGACCGGCGTTTCACTCAAACCGCAAAGTGACTGGACCGTCCTGGGGACCGACCGCTCGGCGGTCGATCTGACCGATATCCTGCATGGGCGTGCTACCTACGGCCTCGATGTGAAGGTACCCGGGATGGCCTACGCCGCGATCGCGCGTACCCGTGTCTTTGGCGGTGGGGTCAAGTCGTTCGACCCCACTGCGGCGCTTGCCGTTCCCGGTGTGCAGAAGGTGGTTGAGGTGCCAGCAGTCGCCAACGGCATCCATGTGCATGCAGGAGTCGCGGTGATCGCTGACAACACCTGGGCCGCCTTGGAAGGTCGGAAGGCACTGCAGGTAGAGTGGGACGTGGAGACGCGGTCGGGTGAGAGTAGCGAGGGATATCGTGATCAGATGCAGGGGACGCTCGCCTTGCCTTGTGACGAAACCGTCTTCTCCGTTGGCGACGCAGATGCGACACTCGGTGAGGCGCAGGAGACGCTCAGCGCCGAATACGAGTTTCCTTTTTTGTCTCATGCGACGATGGAGCCGCAAAACTGCACCGCCCATGTTGAAGGAGATCGGGTCGAGATCTGGTCTCCCACGCAGTTTCCCGATTGGGCTTCACAGGCGGTGGCGGAGACGCTCAACCTGAAGGTGACAAACGTCACGACTCACGTGACTCTGATGGGTGGTGGCTTTGGGCGGCGGATCAATCCCGATTTCACGGTGGAAGCGGCGCTGGTGTCGCAGAAGATTCAAGCCCCGGTCAAGGTGGTGTGGACGCGGGAGGATGATCTGGGTCATGACTTCTATCGACCGTGTGCGATGCATCGCGTCGACGCAGCGTTAGGAACCGACGGGCTCCCGGTTGCCTGGCGGCAGCGATTCACGACTCCGTCGATCTCGGCGACCAACGGGGGCGAGACGCCGAAGGGAGGATGGGGACGAGGGGAGACCGACGGTGGTGCCAACATGTTGTACCGGATTCCGAATCGGAAGTGGGAGTACACCCTCCTCGATTCCGGGGTACCTCGTGGATGGTGGCGGGCGGTCCACACGACGCACAACACCTTCGTGGTCGAGACGATGATGGACGAACTGGCCGCGCGAGCTGGTCAGGATCCGGTCGCGTTCCGGCTGGCACTCATCGATCAGTTGCCAGCAGATGCGCCGTCGCAATCGCGCCAGTTCCCCTTTGATCCCGAGCGACTAAAGGGTGTGCTACGGCTGGCTGCTGAAAAGGCGGGATGGGGACGGTCGCTCCCCGCGGGGTCGGGGATGGGAATCGCCTGTGGGATCGATCATCTGAGCTATGCCGCCGTGGTGATCGAGGTCTCGGTGGTCAATGACCGACTCAAGGTCGAGCGGGCAGTGTGTGCAGTGGATTGCGGGCCGGTGCTGAACCCGGTTGGCGCTCGGGCGCAGATTGAAGGTGGAGTTACTCAAGGATTGAGTGCAGCCCTCAAGGAACGGATCACGATCGCCGGGGGTGCCGTCGAGCAACAGAACTTCGATACCTACCATCTCATTCGGATGCGCGAAGTGCCGCCGATCATCGAGGCCCATTTCATCGAGACCGACACCCACCCGACCGGGCTGGGCGAACCGTCGGTGCCGCCCACTCCTCCAGCGTTGGCGAATGCGATTGCCGCGGCCACAGGTCGGCGATACCGGACGTTGCCGTTAGCAATTCGGACCGCATAGGGACAAGTGCCTAACGCTCTCTCTTTCTCTCTCTTCGCGGGCTGAAGCCCGCGCTCGGTGCCTACGGGGGCGCGCCTTGAAGGACGCTTCTTCGGACGAAGAACTCTGGTTGGGAAAACCTCACGCAGAAGACGCGGAGGACACTGAGGCCCACAGCCCACCCACCTGTTGTTGGGTCGTCTCTCGGTAATCCCACTGCGCATCTACGGTCTCTGCGTGCAACAACCGATGGGAGTTCTGCCCTTCAGGGCAGGTCGCGCGGCGCGCGCCGAGCCTCGACTTCAGTCGAGGAAGCGGAGCCAGCGGATAACGGTGCGAGCGTCGTTGTGTTCACGGGCTGAAGCCCGCGCTCGGCGCCTACGGCGGCGCGTCCTGAAGGACGCCTCTTCGGTCCATGGATTCTGGTTGTGAGAATTTCACGCAGAAGACGGGTAGGACAGGGAGGCCCACAGCCCACCCACCTGTTGTTGGGTCGTCTCTCGATATGCTCCCTGCGCTATCTACGGCCTCTGGGTTTGAGAACCGACCGGAGTTCTGCCCTTCAGGGCAGGTCGCGCGGCGCGCGCCGAGCCTCGACTTCAGTCGAGGAAGCGGAGCCAGCGGATAACGGTGCGAGCGTCGTTGTGTTCGCGGGCTGAAGCCCGCGCTCGGCGCCTATGGCGATGCGTCCTGAAGGACGCTTCACTTTCTGAAGGACTGGGTTGCCAGGGGTCGGGAGCTGGTACCGGAGGTAGCCAGGGGGATCGGAACGGCGGGGGGTTATGAATCCGGCCGCTGATTCTCTTCCGCCGCCGCGGTCAGGGCCGGGGCTGTATACCACCGCTTGGCGAAGTCGGTCCATCCGGGATTCAGGGACTCGATGAGTGTCACCTTGGCGCGCCGGTCCCATCGCCGCATCATCTGGGATCGGGAGACGGCGCTCCGCTCGGTGTTATGTGCCTCGTAGTACACCAACCGGGTGGTTCCGTAACGGGCAGAGAGTCCGGGTCGGGCGCCGGTCCGGTGTTCGAACAGGCGTCGATGCAGGTTACTGGTCATCCCCACGTAGAGCACGCGGGTACGGCTCGCCACGACATAGACGAAGTAGGTCTTCCGGGCCATGGGGGTATGGTAGGGAGTGGTAGGCTGGGTGCGGTATCGTTCTGGCGCAGGGGCCAGCGATCAGTCGCGAGTGATCCTAGCAGGTGTTGTGAACGAATGCCTAGCTTCCCTGCCAGCCACCCTGTGCTCGTGTTGCCACGGCGCCCACCAGTCCCTCGATGGCCTTCCGCGCCTTGTGGACACTGTAGTGGTAAAGCGCTCGAAATCCTTTCACGCCGAGCCCGCCCCCTGCCACGACACCCCCAATCGCTATCACCGGTACGATCCCGCTGGCCAGTCCCAGGGCGGCGAGACCGACACCCCCGGCGACGCCCACTCCGAACCCTATTGCACCACCGAGTGTGCCAGCGAGCGTTCCGATGGCCAGGCCGATGTTATGCGACGTGATGGGACTGTGGACCGTCATCTCCGAGGAGGGGCGAGAGCCTTCGATCGTCCGGAGCGAGACGAACACCTGGCGGAGCCCGATTTCGCGAGCGGCGTAGGCAAATCCGTGAGGGAGTGTGGTATCGAGTCCTTGGATATCGAAGGTGAGGATACCTTGGCGAAGTGGATCGCCCTGCTTCTCAATCAAGGTTAGGCGAAATGGCTCCTCAGGAAACACCGCTTCCATCGCGGAGAACACGTCTTGGGACGTTGCATCGATGACACGCCGTACGGTGATGGTGTGGGGGGGATTCTTGAGAAATCTGCGGGCAAGAGGATGACTCTTTTGTGCCTTGGGGAGGGCCCGCTCGCTTCGAAGATCGGCCAACGCGGTATCCACGAACTCGGTGCCGATGCCCGCCTCAAGCGCGGCGGAACGCACATGAGTCAAGGCGTACCCTTGAGGGACGCTCTCGAGGTTGCTGACCTCCCGAGGTTCGATCCTCTTGGCCGCCTCTGCTTGGAGTTCCGCCGCTCGTTCCCACAACCGGCCTGCTTCTTCCTCGCTCAGAATCTCAGGATCGCGGTCCGCCATGGAGTATCTGGGTCCTTTCCGTGGTCCCCAGGGATTCGGGGAGGGTAGCACACTGCTGTACTGTACAACAGTCCTGTCACGACACGACTAGGTTCTGAGGGCTCGCATGTGGAGGTCCTAATGAGACGACCCAGATGAGTGAACCCTTCCTTCGTTTCCTCCCCAGTGCAGTCGTCCTTGGCGCCGCTGCGATGGTGGCTCTGTTCCTTACCCTTACTCGTGGTTGGGCCGCCGAGTGCGGGAGGTACGTCCGAGGAGCGGTACAGGTCGCGCTAGTCGCCACTCTTTTTCAGGCAGTACACTTTACTGAAGAATTGGCGACCGGGTTTCACCAACGACTGCCGGCACTGTTTGGCCTTGGCCCGATCTCGGTTCCAGTCTTCGTGGCATTCAATGTGGGGTGGCTGGTGGTCTGGGGCCTGAGCGTGTGGGGGTTGGCGGGCCGGTATCGGTTGGCGTTGTTTCCACTCTGGTTCCTGGCCATCGGGTCGATCACAAACGGTGTTGCCCATCCGCTCTTGTCTGTTTGGGCTGGGGGATACTTTCCTGGAGTGCTGACGTCGCCCGTTGTTGGTGTGCTGGGTATTGTGTTGCTGAAGCGATTGCGCATGGTCACCAGCCGGACCGCCGGAGTTGGGTGCGGCTGACAGCAATCCGTGGTTGTGGCGCGATGCGTGTCGTGAGTCGTCGTATCACCTAACGATCAAACGCGACAAGCCGGTGTGACCTTATGATGTGAAACGTTTGGGCCTCCCTCGCCGTAGGACTCGATCATGACGATTCCCCTGAGCCCAGAGTTCCTCGCCCTTCAGGAGGTGCTCGCCGGTCGCTTCTCCATCGAGTACGAGCTTGGGCGAGGTGGGATGGGGATTGTGCTCCTGGCGCGTGACGTCGCGCTGGATCGGTTGGTGGCCATCAAGCTGCTCCCGCTTGTCTTCGCCTCTCACCAAGAACACCGAGACCGATTTCTCCAGGAAGCCCGGACCGCCGCCGGTCTCTCGCACCCGAATATCGTCCCAATCCATGCGGTCGAAGCGCATGGAGACCTGGTGTTCTTCATTATGGGATTCGTCGATGGCGAGACCCTCCGCGATCGAGTCGAACGCGCCGGCCCGCTTTCTCCCCGTGTCGCGATGCCAATGATGCAGGAGGTTGCTTGGGCGTTGGGGTACGCCCACCAACGGGGGGTGATTCACCGCGACATCAAGCCGGACAACATCATGATCGAGCAGGGCACCGGACGCGCCTTGGTCACCGATTTTGGAATCGCCTTGAGCCAGCGGGATGACGAGCGAGGCGTGGGCGAGTTTATCGGGACGGCCCGCTACATGAGCCCGGAACAGGGCTTGGGCGAGTCACTCGATGCCCGGAGCGATCTCTACGCGCTCGGCGCCACCTTCTACTATGCGCTCACCGGCAAGGCCCCGATCGACGGCGAGACCCTCCCAATGATCCTCTCTCGTCAGATGACTGGTCCGGCTCCGCAACTCGCCGTTGCCCGACCTGGCGTGCCGGACAAGGTGGCCGCCGTCGTCGACCGATGTTTGGAGACCACGCCGGAGGATCGATGGGAGAGTGGGGAAGACCTAGCCCGTGTCATCGGCGAGATCCAAGGTCGGGTGGTGCATGTCCCGCCGTTGGTCCGGAACTTCGTTCGCAACGCGCAAGTCACGACAATGGTTTTTCTGGCCTCGATGGTTGGGGGGCAAGGAGGGGGTGGCCAAGGCTTCAGTATTCAACTTGGTGGCGTCATTGGGATCATTCTGGCGGTGCAACTCCTCATGGTCGCACGCCGGCTCCTCCGCGAGGGGTACGTCTTCGACTCGATCCGGGATGCCCTGCTCTCGGAAGCCCAGGTCCAGGAAGAGGAGGCCGAAGAACTCCAGCAGAAGAAGTGGCTCCGTCGGTTCAACAGCCTCTGGTATCGGGCGTGGGCGGGCTGGTTGGGGCGCCGATTCTTCCGGCTGGCAGGTCGGGGGTTGTCAGCGAAGGCGCATCAGGTGGCGCCCTCTCGCGATGCGACCGAATTGATCCTGGGCCGTTCGACCATGGCTGCGTTTGAGGCGCTGCCCGAACATGTACGGCGGGATATGTCCGACGTGCCCGAGGTCGTCGAAGGGCTCGAAGACCGGGCGGAACGTCTGCGCGCCAGGAAAGACACCGGGAAACCGCTGAACGACACCATGGCCGCGTTGGAGAATGTGCGGGTGGCGCTCCTCAAGTTTCAGGCGGGCGTCGGGTTGGTGGACGATCTTACCGTCCAACTCGATCGGGCGCGTGCGGTGAGCGAGGCGGTGGATCGACAGCTCGCCGGGCACAAGAGTGTTGAGCAAGCGCTGGCCCCGGATGTGGGGGGCGGGTGATGGTCTCGCATGTCATAGGGACGTAATGTCGCACCTACAACTCGTGACGCTTGTGGTCAGGGACTACGACCCGGCGATCGATTTCTTCGTCGATGTCATGGGGTTCGAATTGGTTGAGGATGCACCGTCCTTGACCAATGACGGGCGCCCCAAGCGATGGGTCGTTGTGCGACCCCCGGGTGGTGAAACGGGGATTCTGCTCGCGCGGGCTGACGGCGACCGACAGACGGAGGTCGTAGGCGGGCAGTGCGCCGGTCGAGTCGGCTTCTTTCTTCGAGTCGACGACTTCGAAGCAGCCCACCAACGGATGGTGGATGCTGGAGTAGAGTTCGTCTCTGCGCCGCGGGTCGAACCATATGGAACGGTCGCGGTGTTCTTCGACATTGCTGGGAATCGTTGGGACCTGCTCGGTGGTGCCGCCGATGTCTAATCGATCCCTCTTGACCGACCGTTGATTTGGCCGGATTGTTGAGAGTGATCCCGTCTCTCTCCCTCTCTCTCCCCCTCATCGGAGCTTCCGCATGCTGGTGCCCAATCCCCATGGCAAAAGGTTGCCATTCCTCGCCCTTCTTGCCGTGACGATGTTGTCGTGCGCACCTCAGGCGGAAGATGATGCGGCGCTTGAGGCCCGCGCTCGCGCCATCCATGAGCGGGTGTTGACCCTGGATACCCACGTCGATATCAACCCAGCCAACTTTACACCAGAACAGAGTTACGCCACTCGGCTTCCGACCCAGGTCAATGTTCCCAAGATGGAGGAAGGTGGCCTCGATGCGGTGTTCCTGGTGGTGTTCGTTGGGCAAACTCCCGATTTGACCTCGGTCGGGTTCGCCGAGGCGACGGCGCAAGCGCTCACCAAGTTCGAGGCGATTCATCGACTGACCAACGAGTTGGCGCCCGATCGCATCCAACTGGCGCGCACCGCGGCCGATACCCGACGCATTTACGCCAGTGGCAAGAAGGTGGCGTTGATCGGCGTGGAGAACGGCTATCAGCTGGGGGAGGACCTCGACAACGTCCGCCGTTTTGCCGAACTGGGTGCCCGCTACCTCTCCCTCGCACACAATGGTCACAGTCAACTCTCCGATTCGAACACCGGCGAACGTGATGGTGTATGGCTACACAATGGACTCAGCCCGTTGGGCCGCCAGGTGATCGGCGAACTCAATAAGTGGGGGATCATGGTCGACATCTCCCATCCCTCGAAACAGTCTATGATGCAAACACTCGAGATTACACAAGCTCCACTCATTGCATCACACTCTGCGGTCCGTGCCCTCTGCGATCACAGTCGGAACCTCGACGATGAACAGCTGCAGGGCCTCAAAGCCAATGGAGGTGTGGTACAGGTCGTGGCGTTCAATAGTTATGTGAAATGTCAATCCGACTCTCCGGAACGGCAGGAAGCGCTCAGTGCATTGAGGAGTGAATTTGGGTTAGGGGAGGGGCGAGGCGCCTTCCGGGCGCTCGGTGAGGAGAGACGGGCGGCGTTCCAAGAACGGATGGCCGCATTGAACGAGGCGTTCCCAGCTCCGCCGCGAGCGACCGTGCAAGAGTATGTCGATCATATCGATTATGCGGTCAAGCTGATCGGGATCGACCACGTCGGGATCAGCTCGGATTTCGATGGCGGTGGTGGAGTCGAGGGGTGGAGCGATGCGACCGAGACGTTTAATGTCACTCTGGAGTTGGTGAAACGAGGGTATACCGAAGCCCAGATCGCACAACTCTGGAGTGGCAACCTCCTCCGGGTGATGGAGGAGACGGAGCAGGTTGGTGCTCGCCTCCGCGGCGAGGCTGGGTCCTAGCGGAAGCGACGATCCCCTACTCATTTGAAGGATCGGGGATCGCCGATCACTGCTTTGAGGGCGAGCTTTATTGCGCGGGACGCCGACTCCACGGCGGAACGATCTGGTTCATCCGGGCGTAGGCAATCAACTGTCCCAAGTGTTCGTGCATATCGTTCGCCATCAGGCTGACTGCCGTCCCCAGGTCGACGGTGAGGCCGAAGAAGTTGACCTTGTTCGTTCGCTGCTCGTCCGAGAGCCCCTTCACCAACGACACGATGTGATCGAATGATCGGGTGATTTCTGTGGCTAGTTCGGCCTTGTTGAGTGCGCCGAGCCGATCCATTTCCGGGCGAAACCCACCGCCGGCGACCCAATCCGGCGCGGGGAATCCCCACTGGGTGGGAAAGAGGGGGCCTTCGGCGGCGATGAGCGCGAGGACGTCTTTCACCGACCGCACCCCCTCCATCGGCCGCCAGTCGTAGGTGGTTTCGGGGAAAGCATCGGCCAGCCCCAGGAACTTCCCTTTCATCTGCTCAAGGTCGCCGACCTGGGCTTCGGCGAGCGTCTTGGTGCCCCCACCGAGGTATTGAGCCATGCCTGGTGTGGCGATGGTGACGGCGAGCGCCAGGGCCACTAAGCCTGGCTTGACGGAACGAGTTAGCGTGCGCGTTGTGCCTGACATGGCCTTCTCCCTCAGAGTATGTGGGGTGTGAGGATCTATAGAAGCTGACGAGTGTCGACTCACAATTGTGTCAGAGGGGGGATTGCTTCGTCGGCTTCGCCTCTGGTGGATGCGTTGGGGGATTGCTTCGTCGGCTTCGCCTCCTCGCAATTTCGGGGGGGGGGGGTCAGCCTTTGCGCCGAGCCCGTCCGACAAAGACAGTGATATTGTCTGTGCCACCACCAGCGAGCGCGGCATCGACCAATTCACGACAGGCCTGTTCGGAGGAGTGTGCCTTCGCGAGGAGATTGCTGATCTCGTCGTCGGTCACATGCTTGGTCAACCCATCAGTGCAAAGGAAGAGGACATCTTGGGGGTGTGCATCGACGCGTGAGACCAGCGGCGTGGCCTCACCACCGACAACACTGGAGAGGACGTGCGCCAAGGGGCTCTTGGTGAGTTGAGTTTGATCGAGCATACCGCTGTCGACCAAATCCTGCGCGACGGTTTGATCCCGAGTCAGTTGCCGGAGGCCCCCGTCACGAAGGAGATAGGCGCGGCTGTCACCGATATGCAGAAGGTAGAGCGATGGCCACACGCTGATTGCCATCGTGAGGGTTGTGGCGAGTCCCGCGAGGTCCGGTTGACGCTCCCCCCGGGCAACAACTGAGGTGTGGACCTCCTGGGCGACCGACTGCAAGGCCGATTGAAAGTCGTCGTAGGCACTGGGATCGCTGGAGTAGTAGCAGTTCATCGTCTGTGTCGCATAGGCGGCAACGGTTTCCAGTGCTGCTCGACTCGCTTCCTCCCCGCCTCGTGACCCACCGACCCCGTCGGCGACCATGGCAAAGAGTGCCAATCGCTCACTTGGAATCTCCAGTTGCTCTTGATAGGGGAGGCTCGTTCCCCGAACCCGCATCGCCTTATGCAAGGAGCAGATGAGGAAATGGTCCTGGTTCGTCGGCCGGACCTTCCCCTGGTGGGTCATTCCGAAGACGTCGATCTCGTCGTCTTTGGGCTGGGGATGGGGGTGACGCGCGGCGACGATTGGATCGATCGGGGTATGTGACGGCATGGGTGCCTCCTCCCCGAAAGGTTCGCGCATCGCCGCAGGGTGGGCAAGAGGATGCCCGGTGTTACCCTCCCATGGGACTGACGTCGATTCGGGCGATCAGGAGCCCGACGGCAAGGCGGGCAAGGTCAGGGCGAGCGGTTCCGCCAGCTTCACCCGGAGCTGCTGCCCCGCCGGGAGGACGATCTGGTTGCCCTTGGTAGCCACAGCCACACCCGTACCGAGAACTGCCCCGACCGCCGCTCCCTCGACAGTACCGGCTCCGGTCACCGCTCCTACGATTCCACCGACGACCGCACCACCACCGATCTCGGCCACACTCTCCTTGAGGTCGTCTTTCCCCTTGAGACGGAACGGTTCGGTATCGATCCGATAGTCATTCCCACCGAAACTGATTTCGGTGAAACGAATTGTCAGTTCCGGGGCGCCGGCGACCCGTCCGCCACCTTGGGTATGGGTCACTTCGCCGCGGATGACCGATCCGGCAGGGATCACATGACCAGTCTCAAGATCGAGCGGATTCACCGTCTTCAAGCGGACTGGGGCACCGACTTCCCCTCCCTCGGTCGTGATTGTCCGCTCGAGCGCGGCGGTGAAAGTCGTACCGGTGGGGACGGAGACCTCGACAGATGCGGGCTCGTCCCCGCCCTTCATGAGTACTGAAGCTCCCAGGGCGCCCACCACGACGATCCCGAGGAGAAAGGCGATTAGCCTGCCGCGCCCGGCTGGTTCACTTGTTCCGTGTTCGGTCATGAGATCTCCTGGTAAGCCACAAGATGGGTGATGATGGCGGTGGATTCGTTCAGGAACGGGCCGACACCACAACCGTAGTTTCTATGTTCTGTTGTGCAGGAAAGATACACCCTTGAGCCCGGTCCCGTCGCGTTGTGGGATTCAACAAGTCCGCCACCGAGATAGATTTGTGTCATGTTGACGATACTGATGACCCTCGCCGCCGTTCAGGATTCCGGTACGGTCTTCCGAGGTCGCGCCAACCAGATCCAGGTTCCCATTCCCCGGGTTGAAGCCGCTGCTGTCATCGATGGAGTGCTGGATGATGCGGTGTGGGCCGAGGCGGCGCGTCTCGTCGATTTTTCCCAGTTCCAGCCGGTCGACGGACGGGCGGCCGACGACCCAACAGAGGTCTTCGTCTGGTACAGCGGAGATGCGATTTACTTTGGGATTCGGGCGCATGAGATCCATGGTGACGTCGTCCGCGCCACCGACGCGAATCGCGATAACATCGCCAGCGACGATCATGTACAGATCCTGCTTGACACCGGCAACGACCGACGACTGGCCTTTCTTTTCGGCGTCAATCCCTTGGGGGTTCAACAAGATGGAACCCGGAGTGATCAGTTTGGTGGGGGAGCGGGTGGACGGTCGGCCACCGGAGGTGGGGTCGGCAATCTGAATCCGTTGGACGGAACCGTTGACCTGAACCCGGACTTCACCTTCGAGTCCCGCGGTCGGGTGGTGACCGGTGGCTATGAGGTGGAGATTCGGATTCCGTTTAAGAGCCTGCGCTACCAGGAACGCGATATCCAGTCGTGGGGGATCAATGTCCTGCGTCGAGTGCAACACAGTGGGTTTCAAGACACGTGGACGCCAGCGGTACGCGCCAGTGCAAGTTTTCTTGGTCAATCCGGAACGCTGGAGGGGCTCCAGGGTATCACACGTGGGTTAGTCCTGGAAATGACTCCGACCACCACTGGTCGGATGGATGGACGGCCAACGGCTACCGGCTGGGACTATCAGAGCACGCAAGAGTTCGGGGCCGACGTGCGTTGGGGGATTCGACAAGATCTTACCTTGAACGGAACGGTCAACCCCGACTTCTCCCAGGTCGAAGCCGATGTCGGCCAGGTGGTACTCAACGAACGGTTCGCGCTGTTCTTCCCGGAGAAACGGCCCTTCTTTCTCGACGGTTTGGAGCTGTTCGACACACCGAATCAACTGATCTACACCCGGCAGATCCTTTCCCCCGAGGGTGGGGTGAAGGTGGTCGGGAAGCTGGGTCGGACCAATGTGGCAGCGCTGGTGGCGGGAGATGATAGTAAGACATCCCTTAGAGGGGGAGATACACCGATCTTCGGTGTCGCCAGACTCCGGAGCGATATCGGAAGGAACTCGACCTTAGGCGCGGTAGTAACCACGCGGGAAGATGGGGCGGACTTCTCCCGACTCCTGTCGACCGATATGCGATTGTACCACTCGAACCTCTACTACGTTGAGGTTCAGGCCGCACAGTCATGGACTGACAGTGCCGGCGTTTCACGCAATGACCCCTTGTTGGCGATCACATGGGATCGTACCGGGCGAGCCTGGGGGTTCAACTACGGTGTCAGCGCCATTGGGGATGGGTTCCGCGCCGCCGCAGGATTTGTGAACCGGGTTGGGATCGTCAATGCCCGGTTATTCAATCGCCTGACCGGCTACGGTGGTCCGGATGCGTTGGTGGAGACCTACGGCCTGTTCGGTGGCGTGTCGAGGATTTGGAGTTATAGCGGTCTGGACAATGGCGCCATCGAAGGGAGCGAGTCGATCTCTCCGTCGGCGACGCTCCGAGGCGGATGGCGAATCGGCGGATCTGTTTCCCGAAACTTCTTTAGCTATGATCCGGCACAGTACTCGGGAATCACCGTGGAACGGCAGGGTGCCGGTGCCATCGATACGGTGGGATTCGCGGTGCCCGAACCTGAACGGAACCTGTGGGGTGGCTCGGTTCGGGTAACGACTCCGACTTATCGCCAGTTTACGGCCACTGCGAACGTCTCCTTCGGCCGGGCCCCAATTTTTCGTGAAGCGGCTCCTGGTCGGAGTTTCCGAGTTGATGCGACGATCGACCTGCGGCCCACCACGGCCCTTCGCGGAGCGCTGCAGTTTACCCGGCTCACCCTTGACCGCCGTCGTGACGGATCACGCTTTTCAACCGAAACGATCCCCCGTCTGAAAGTCGAGTATCAGCTCAACCGGTCGATCTTTTTCCGGTTCATCGGACAATATGCGGCGCGTTCCCGCACGGCCCTTCGGGATCGGACGGGACGGCCCCTCTTGGTCGATGGGGAGCAGGACCAGGGATCGACCACGAACCAGGTCACGATGGATTGGCTGTTCAGTTATCGACCAACGCCGGGGACACTGTTCTACCTGGGGTACGGTGCAACTCTGGAGGAGCCGCGGGAGTTTCGGTTCAACAATCTGCGGCGTACCAACGATGGCTTCTTCGGTAAGTTGAGCTATCTGTTCCGACTCTAACGGCGGACCCTACTGTATCGTCGAGGCAAGACCACACAGCAGTATCCTCCTACCATAGGAATACCGGTGTTGGTTCCATCGATACGAAGACCGTGATCTCCGTCGGCGTCGCCGTCGTCGGTCGTCTGGTGCCATAGCCATCATGATTGGTGTCGCGCCTTGGCGTCGGTCGGTTTCCAGGGTTACTCTCCGCTAGCGGATCACGTGGGAGGAGCCCGATGGCCAAGTTCTTACGATTTAACTTGTTACAAGTGTTTGGCATGTCGCTGATGGTGGTCATCGTACTCTTCGTCGGGTATGAGATCGCCGAACGTACATTTCTGCAGAACGCCAACACAGGGCTACAACACCTGCTGCATCTGGCACTGGGGGTGTCGGCGGCAGCCCTGACCGCCACGATGGCGACCTATGTCATGCTGTGTCAGTTCGAGGAGTGCAGTACAGAACTCGACGTTGCAGAGGGTCCGCAGTCACTGCTGGAGCGCCTCCAACACATTAGTCTCCGGACCAAGCTCATTGTTCCGATGATCGCACTCGCGGTGCTCCCCGGTGTGGGCATCGGCGTGTACGCTCTCCTTCAGCTACGATCGTTGGTGAGCAACGGGGTGGGATCCGCGGCTGCGATTACCGAGCTTCGGGTGTTCCTGATCGTTGCGATGGTTCTCGTCCTGGGGGTTGCGGCGACCACCGGTGCACTTGTGGGGCACTATGTTGCGCGGCCGGTTGCGGCGTTTCGCGACGCGACCCGCGACATCGCCGCCGGGGATCTCTCGCGCCGAGTGAAAATGCGAACCGGAGATGAAATCCAAGGTCTGGCAGAGGATTTCAACACCATGACCGCGCGCTTGGCGGATGCCCAAGAACAACTGGCAACGTGGAATGCCGGATTACAGGAGGAAGTGGATCGCCAGACCAGCGAACTGCGGGGGTTGCAGGCGGGTCTGGCGCGAGTGGATCGTCTCTCCTGCGTCGGCCAGATGACCGCGAGCATCATGCATGAGATCGGGAACCCACTCGCCGCGATCAAGACGAAGATCCAAGTGGCCCAAGAACGAGACGGAGGGTCGAGTCCCGCGATGGATGCCGTACTGGACGAGGTCGATCGGTTGAGTGGCGTGCTCCGTTCCTATTCCCGCCTCAATCGGTTGCGCCCCGCTACGGCAGGCGTCGCCGACCTCGGCGCAGTCGTTGACGGTGTGGCGGTCTTAATCGCTCCAGAGCTCAGGCGAAAAAATGTCTCACTCGACATCGACCTTCCAGCAGACCCGCCGGCCATGCGGGGTGATCCCGATCGCCTCCGGCAACTGTTTATCAACTTCATCCTGAATGCGGCGGAAGCGATGCCTGAGGGGGGGCCGATCCGCATTGTGGTGCGCGTGGTCGATCCGGAACAGACCCGGGTCTCGGTGGAGGTTGTGGATGCTGGAACCGGAGTGCCAGAAACGGTCCTGTCACAGATGTGGACGCCATTCTTTACGACCAAGGAATCAGGGACCGGGCTTGGCCTGGCGATATGCAAACAGATTATCGATGATCACGACGGCGTCGTGACAGTCGATAGCAATCGGGAACGGGGGACCACGATTCGGGTGGAGTTTCCCGCCGTCCCTCGGCACGGCGGCGAGGTCGGTTCTGGATACAGCGGGGCTGATCTGATGGCGTCAAGCTAGAGTATGAGGCCGCCATGGCACTGACACTACTGATCGTAGAAGACGACATGGGGCTCCGGCCCGCGCTAGAGGAGTCGTTTACCCGTCGGGGGTTTGATGTGGTTGCGGTGTCCCGAAAGGAAGACGGCGTCCGGGTGCTCCACGAGCGTAATGTGGCGGTCGCCTTGCTCGACCTTCACCTTCCCGATGGATTGGGAACCGACGTGCTCACCGTGGCCCAAGAGGTCGATCCCGAGACCTCAGTCATCGTGATGACCGCCTTTCCGGAAGTGCGGACTGCGGTGCGCGCGATGCAGGAAGGGGCGAGCGACTTCGTCATCAAGCCATTCGAACTCACCGCGCTTCACCTCGCAGTGGATCGAGCAGTCGAGATGCGCGCGCTCCGGCGGAGCGTTCGCCGCCTGGATCAAGAACGGCTCGTTCGGGTGGGTGGTTCGACCTTGATCGGCGAGCATCCAGTGATGGTCGCGCTTCGGGAAGAGATCGCCAAGGTGGCTCCATCGGATGCCAGTGTGCTCATCGTCGGCCGGACCGGGACCGGAAAGGAATTGGTGGCAGCGGCGATCCATCAGCACTCGGAACGTGCCGCCGCCCCGATGGTCACAGTGAATTGCAGTGCTTTTTCCGAATCGCTCCTGGAGAGTGAACTGTTCGGTCATGAAAAAGGGGCGTTTACCGACGCCAAGGAATCGCGGGCGGGCTTCTTCGAAATGGCCGACGGGGGAACGCTCTTCCTCGACGAAGTCTCTGAGATGAAGCCAGAACTCCAAGCGAAACTCCTTCGTGTTGTCGAGGGCCACCCCTTCCGCCGGGTGGGGGGCAAGCGGGAGATCGCCACCGACGTCCGAGTCATCGCGGCCACCAACCGGAACCTCGAAGAGCAGATTCGCCTCGGTGCGTTCCGCGAAGATCTCTATTTTCGATTGAACGTTTTTCGCATCGTCGTGCCCCCGCTCCGCGACCGTGGTGAAGACGTCGTGCTCCTGTCTCGTCACTTTCTCGCCCGGGCCGCCGGGGCGCTTCGAAAGCCGTTGAAGCGACTCTCCGACAAGGCGGCAGAGCACCTCCAGAGCTACGATTGGCCGGGCAATGTGCGCGAACTTCGGAATGTCATTGAACGCGCTGCGATTCTCTGTGAGGGAGATGAAGTCGCACCTACCTTGCTCCCGCTCGAAATCCAGGAGGCGAGTGTGGTGAGCCGTGCCACTCGAGCAGGTCCTGGACAGCTGCCCTCGCTGGAGGATGTCACCCGACGCTACGCCCAAGAAGTGTTGGATACCTTGGACGGGAATATCTCCGATGCGGCACGCGTGCTGGGGATCTCCCGAAACACCCTGAAAGCAAAGCTCCGGTCTGACCCCGACTCAGGGGGCTAGACGCCACCAAAACACCTGGTCAAACTCTCTCCCACGGTCATATTCTGACCACTAACAGTTAACAGCATATATATCAATAGTTTACAACACCATCTGAGGAGATATCCCAGCGTCTGGGGAGACTTCTGACCAGATAGCCTCGCAGTAACTGGTGTCATCCTTCGTCTCCATCAAGTTTCTAAACAATTACTACAAAACACCTTATAGGGTTCGGTGCCGATCAATCACGCTGGGGCATGCCGATTGCCTTTACGCTGTGGAGTTGAAGCGGTGTACCCCAACTCTCGGTGGAGGACAATCGATGGAACTCTCACGCAGTGTTCGGTTGCGGACGGCGGTGGCTGGACTGGTCGGAGCCGCTCTCCTCGGATTGTCGTTGAGCGGGGTCGAAGCCCAGACTCGGGCCAAGCTCCCTGGCGATACGACACATGTTCCCACCATTCAGGATTCGACACTCAATCCAGTCGAATACCGCTTCCTGAAGCTCGGAGTCTCCCGGGATTACCTCGGCGTGGAACGCGGGCGTATCGTCGATCAGATGGAGCAGGCGATTCCACCACTCTACGAGCCGCGCACTCCACTCCACGGATACACCCTCCCGCCTGGCGCGTGGCGCATTGGGGTCGGAGCAACCCGCGGGCATAACCCGGGCGACTTTGGGCGAGATGACTTCTACGCCCTCTTCTTCGACAACGTGCAAGTTGATTTCACCGTGGTCAATCTCGATGTCTTCCATGGCTTCGAGTTGGGTGGACTCAGCGACCTGGTGTTACGTATCAATCTCCCGTACAAGATCCAACGCACCTCGGGTACGGGACATCCGTTCCGCATCGATCCGATGGTGATGACGATGGAGGGGGCGGCAGAAGGCATCGGCGATCTCTCGGTGACGGTGAAGAAGAAGTGGGTCGATCAAGCCAACGGACCGATCACCTTCTCGACGATGCTGGGCGCCATCATTCCGACCGCCGAAGACGACCAAGAGTTTAACGCCTCACAGACCATCTTCATGGGCCCGATGACCGTTCCGGTATCGGCTGATCGGCCGATGGATCCGACCATCAATGTGTTTGGTCGGGAGCCGACGGATCTGCTCCATCCGCGGGGTGCGCAACCTGGGAACGGCAGCTGGGGTGCACGGATGGGTTTCGGACTGACTCGTCAGTTCGAACGGAGTGCCTTTCACGCTGGCGCCGTATTGGACCTGTTGGCCCGGAACAACGGCATCACCCCAGGCCACGAATTGCGCTACGGGATGTCGTTCGTTGTGCCGCCACTCCGCACTGACTACATGACGTTGGATCTGGCCGTGAACGGGTTCCTCAAGGGTGACGAGCACTTTCCCGGAATGATCATGCACCCCGAACGTGACCCGGCGACTGGTGGCCCTGTCATGGATGCGAGCGGGAACATGCAGATGTTCGTGACGCCCCGGCCAAACTTTGCCCACGGGAACATGACCTTCTTCAGCCCATCGTTGATCCTGCTCCCGGCACCCAACCTCCGGCTGTTTATTAACCCGAGCATTCGCCTCGTCCAACCGAACCAAGGTCCGTCACCCTCGTGGACCTTCTCGGTCGGCCAGACCTTCACCTACTGAACCGTACGGATGGAGCTTCTCATGTCCCTATCACGTCGTTATGCCAGTGCGGTCCTCGGGTTGGTGATCCTCATGCTCAGTGGGTGTGGGCTGTCGTACCAGAACCGTGGGTCCGCCACACCACCGCGCGAACCGCTCCCGGGTCCGGTACAACCGTCGCTCGCCGCACTCCGCACGCCGCTGTCCGCCGAGGTCGTTGACCGTCGGTTCCGAACCCGCGAAGCGATGTTTCTTGCCAACGAAATGAACGAGACCGGGTTCCCTTTCTTCGAGCGCGCGGCCGCGAACGGTGTGCCCGGGCTCGATCCGATCTTTGTCTGGTTGACAACGGTCGAATCCTATTGGTATTCGCGATATAACATGTCGGCGCTGGTGTCTGAGAGTCGCCTGGGTATCCATACAGTGTACGGACCCTATGTTAGCGAACTCGCTCTGCAAGAAGGACGGCATACGCTGAACCGTGACCGCGGTGAGTACGTTCGGTCGAACGCGAGCATCATGTTGCAAGATCTCGTTCCCATGTATCAGGCGCGCACCGGGTTCCCCCGACGATTCGAGGAAGCGTCACCCCTGATGCTCACCTTTGCCTCCGGCGATCCGCACTATCCCCGGGCACTAGATACCGGCACGATGTTCGAGAGCGAAGAGAACATGATTCGGCAGAGGGATCTGCGACAGCTCTATGGAGATGATCTGCCCGCCTCCGATATCGGGATGGGGAAGGCCGGCAATGATATGTGGAAGGCCCGGGTGAATTATCGCGAGAACTTCCTGAGTCTCCGCTGGGACCATGGCAAGATGGAACATACCATCGACCTCGGCGCCGAAGGGCAGGTGCTGGTCAAGCAAGCACTCTGGATGGAGCATTTCTTCCAGCAGAACCATCATCAAGGCCGATTTCTAGGCAACAACCCCGAGCAAGGGTTTCGCGGGGCGATGCTGAGCTTGATGGCCGTCAATAAGATGCTGATGCTGAAGAGCGCATTGCTGACCGATGGGAAACGGCTGCTGGGCGTCGACCCACGGGAGGCCAACCCAGGTGAGACCTATTTCCCCCATCGCGTCTCGGTACGGATGCGACAGATCGGCGATCTTCCGCCGCGCCCGGAGTCGTTTGCCCTCACCGATGCCTCAAGTCAGCTGTTCGATCAGGCGTCGCTCCTATGGGGTGTCACCGAGTACTACCACTTTGCCGATCCGCGGGGGACGGGCCCGTGGGCCCAAGTGGTCGGGAACAATCCTCCCTACGACGGCTCGATCATGGAGCAGAAGTACGTCGTGCTGGCCGAAGGATTGGCCGACATGATCGTGGCAAATCTCGGCGCGATGCATGCCGATGCCTCGGGCGTCCTCTCATCGGAATGGAAACCGGGGAATGGGCGTGGCGCACTCGTCTCGACCGGTGACCTGGGGCTCGCCATGGTCGCGTTGGCCAACTATGTCCAACGGTTACCGGCAACGGCCGCGCAAGCTGAGGCGGCACGGGCACTTCTGGTGGCGCAGGCCGACTTCGTGCAGTCGACCCTCCTGCGATCCGACGGGTCGGTCGCGACGACCTACGACCTCGCGCGTCGTGCGAGGGTCGATGCGGCCCCCACACTCCTCGCCCAAGCGATGGCGATCCGGGGTCTATTGGCTGCTGCCGCGGCGCTGGACGACGCTCGCTATGAAACGGCTGCCCACGTCGCCTATGCCTTCATGAATCAGCAACTCTGGGATGAAGCGACGGGAGTGTATCGGTCACACCTGGCGGCCGAGGTTTCGGAATACACCCCGCTCAATCTCGGTGCTGCCTTGGGGGCGATGCGTGAGATGATCCTGGTCACCAAAAACGCCGACGAGATGGACCGCTTCAAGCGCTTCTGGGTTCAGGCGGTCGATGGGAGCGGGATCCAGCAGAGTGAGTATGAAGAGACAGGGGAACGTGATGTGTTGGCCGCCGATATGGATCACGATGGGATTCCGCGGATGAACTTCGCGGGTGGTGCGCATGGAATTGCGCCGGTCTTCGCCTCGCGGGTCCTGATTCAAACCCCGACCGGCAGTCGTGCGGTCGCATCGAAGGACCGGACGTCGCCGTGACCGTCGAGTCACCGACGACCGTAAGAGAACTTAACCTAACGTGTGAGGAGTAGTGTGCGATGCCTGTGTTCAATGCTGTGATAGGTTTGATGGTGGTGGCGTTGTTTTCGGGAGCCCCCAAGGAGGAGGGGGAGCCCCGCGTTGCCCTGCGAGTCACACTCCATACCGTCCACCTCATCGGGTATACCTATGAACCAGCCGATCTGGTTGTGCAGGTAGGTGATACTGTGCGGTTCGTGCAAGAGAGTACACTCCCCCACAACGTGGAGTTCACTGATGTGCCAGCGGGAACGACCCTCGGTGACGCGATGAGCGGTCCCTACGTCATCCAGTCCGGCGATCTCTATGATTTGGTGATCAACGAGCGCTTTCGCGGTGGGGACTACGCCTTTCACTGCACGCCACACCAGACCTTGGGGATGAAAGGCACCCTCAAGATCCAGTAGAGCGGGACACGAGGGAGGACAACGATGCCCTGGCCGGGGATAGTGCAGGTCCCGACCAGGGTGTCGTTGGTTATGCTGCCGTGGGGGTGTCGCTCCCGTAGACCCATCCCGCGACCGCACCAGCGACCATCGTCCAGACGATGCCGACGATCGTCATGACCCAGGCGGCTTGATACGTCATGCCGTTGAACAAGAGGTACGCAAAGATCCATGTCGGGAAGTTGGCGACCACGCCGATATAGAAGCCGAAGCTGGCGCCGGCCTTGGGTCCCTCACCAAAACTTCCCCGCACCTTGGCATACACGAGCACGAGCACGAGAGACGCGATGAAGTCGCCGACGATCAACAAGGGAATCGAGGCATCCTGCCTCATGATCGGAAGGTTCTCCATCCAGGACATCAAGAGCATGCCGTTGACGAGAAAATCGAAGACATTCACCGCGATGCCGACGGCGAGCGCCGTTTTCAAGATCCGGCCGTATTGCATGGGAGCCTCGACGAGAGAGTGAGTCGCCAAGGTACGGTTGGTTGACCGGTTCGGCTAGAGGGTGCGTCGGGGCTTAGGGTCCTGTCGGCGTATAGTCTGGTGGCCTCCCAGTTGAACCGAGAGCTATCGCCAGAAGAACAATGATAAGGAGGACGACAACGCCTATTGCTAATCGGGCCCGGCGAGAGCGGCGTTGCAGGGCCCAGAGGAGCATGGGTCCTCCAACGACGAGGCACTCGATCCAGAGCACGAAGACGTGGAACCCCAACACGGTCTGCGTCCGGGTCGCATCGGAGTGGGAGTGATCTGCAAGGTGTGCGGCGAGAAGGTCGTAATAGGCCGGTTCAAAGACCCGCGTACGGAGTGCAGCCGGCAGGGCCCGCCCGATTCCTGCGAAGGGGAGGTGCTCAGGAGGTAAGGGGTTCTTGGCCAAACCGCTCGATCCAATCGAGATAGAAGTCCCGGCTCTCTCTCCACGCCTGGAGACCGGTCGCATTGAGCCGATAAAATCGTTCCCGAATGATCTGCCCCTCGACAATCTCTTGAGCATACCACCCCGTGATGAGTTCGACATCCTCAAGTCGGGCCATGAGTTGGTAGAAGCCTGGACCGGTGCGTCGAGTGCCGCCACGCTTTAACTGGGCGCGCAGGTGCTTCCCAGAGGCTTCGCCCGATCGGAGAAACCCGAGAATGAGAAACTGGAGATGGGTGAGGGCCGGAAGTTCAGTCACACCTGAAGTCTCCACGCGAGTGACGAAGGAAGGCTCTGGCCAGTAACATAATGTCACATTACCTTACTAGTGATGTGTTCACGCACGTAGAAAGTATACCCTCCGGGAGGTCGATCATGCCATACCCTCGTCCAGTGAGGATAGTTGGTGTCATACTGCTCTGGACGGTGACGATTCTCATGGCGTTCAACCTGGGCGAACATGGGCTGGATAAGTTCCAGAACGCGGAGGGATGGCAGTATTGGTTCGCGGAGGTGTGGAGATACCCGACCTGGTTTCGGGCGTTCATTGGGACCGCCGAACTCGGTGGTGCGATACTCCTCCTTTGGCCTCGAACGGCCTCGTATGCCGCACTCGGCCTGATCGTCATCATGCTGGGTGCCTTTTGGACAGTGACAACGAAGCAGTCCGATCTCTCCAGTTTTGACCCCGTGTTCAACGCGCTTCTCCTGGGCATCGTAGTCATGGGACGGTGGAAGCATCGATGGGGTGGTTCTGCCAGCGCGAATGTCGGGTCAGCGTAGGGAACCTGTTCGGGTTTGGTGAGGGAGGTGGTTCGGCCAAGGTCCCTGTTGTACCGTTGCTATCGAGCGAAACCCTTCCTGATACCCCGAAGGAGTCGGATCATGTCGACCCGCCGTACCAGTCCTTTTCTCTCAACTGTTGTCGCCATCGGTGGCCTCGCACTGTTGAATGTTCCCGGGCTCCAGGCCCAAGGCTTTCGATGGCCGGAGGACCCTCAGAACATCCAGGTCCTTCCTCCCGAGGCGAAGGGGCAGGCCCTTGGCCAGATCATGCGCGGGTTCGCCACCGCACTCGGCGTTCGCTGTCAGCACTGCCACGTGGGACAGGGTGACCTCGCCGATTTCGATTTCGAATCGGATGACAAGCCGGCCAAAGAGAAGGCTCGTCTCATGTGGGAGATGGTGCAAGCGATCAACGGTACGCACCTGGCGAAGTTGGCCCAACTGGGGGTCCACGATGCGGACCGACTCCAGGTGACGTGCATGACCTGTCATCGGGGCAACAGCCGGCCGGTCATGTTGGGCGATGTGCTTGCCGCGACGATCGATACCGCCGGGATCGATGCCGCCGTTGCGCAATACAAGCAGCTCCGGGAAGAGAACTATGGGGGATTCGCCTACGACTTCACCGCCGCCTCGCTGCTTGGCCTGTCCGAGCAGCTGGCGCGCGCGGGGAAGGCCGATGCCGCCATCCGAATGGCACGCCTCGAGATTGAGGTGAACGGCGAGTCGTCCAATGCCTACTTCACCCTGGGGCAGGTACAGGCGCGGGCCGGGCTGCGGGATGATGCGATCAAGAGTTTTGAACGTGGGGAAGCGCTGGCGCCCGACGACGCGAAACGATTCTTCCGCGCCCAAATTGATCGGCTTCGCAAGGCGCCGTAATGATCGGTGCTCCAATCTCCGGCCCGGAGGGGAGCACACGACGGACTGAGATGAAGAGATGGGGGGAGGAGAAGCGAGTGAGCAACCTCGCTACTTCTCCCCCCATCTCTCAATCCCCTACTCCCTAGTTTGTTGCCGGGACCGCCCGCTTGCCATACTTCTGATACCAACTCTGCATGTAGAGCAGAGTGCGGATGTAATTCGACGGTTTCGATCCGGTCCCATGGAATTCGCCATTGAAGCGAAGGATCTCGGTCGGTACGCCGAGTTGCTTGAGAGCGGCGAAATACTCCTCGGTCTGGGGCATTGGGGTACGGAGGTCGAGTTCTCCTGTCATGAGCAACGTGGGTGTTCTCACGTTCTGGACATACATCAAGGACGACTGCTTGAGCCACGGCTCGGGGTCTTCCCAGAACGGTTTGTCGAAGAAGTTTGCTGTGAACAGGGGGATGTCGGTGTGTCCCATGAAGCTCATCCAGTCGATCACCGGGCAGCGGACGGCCGCGGCCGCGAATCGGGTGGTGTGGCCGATGACCCAGCTGGAGAGGACGCCGCCACCGCTGCAACCCCCGACGAACATCCGATTGGTATCGATGTATCCCTTGGCGATCACCGCATCGACCCCCGCCATCAAATCGTCGTAGTCGACACTGGGATAGGCGCGTTCGATGGCGTTCCCGAAATCGGTTCCGTACCCGGTACTTCCCCGCGGGTTGGTGTAGAGCACCACGTTACCGTTGGCGGCGAAGTTCTGGAACATGTAGTTGAAGCCGACGTTGTACATTCCGTGCGGCCCGCCGTGGATCTCAAGGATGAGTGGATACTGCTGGTTCGGGTTGAAGTTGGGTGGTTTGACGATCCAGCCCTGCACCCGGGCACCGCCGGACGAGGGGTACCAGATCTCTTCAACATCGCCCAAGCGAATCTGCCCGAGCAGGTCATCGTTGACGTGGGTGAGTTCGGTGATGGTTCCTGGGTTTCGTAGGCTGATGCTCACCACGTCGCCCGGCTCATGGGGAGACGCACGGACACCAACCGCTGTTCCCGTCTCGGAGATCGCGCTGATCCCTAACATGTGGTTCCCCTGGGTGATGGCCCGGTGGTTCCCACGTGTTGGTTGGAAGAAGAGGTTGGCGGTGCCATGGTTGGCGGTGCCGAAGTAAACCCCGCTGTTGTCGGGGGCCCAGAGGAGGTTCCCGGCGTCTCGATCGAGGTCGCCGGAGACGAGCCGCGGGTTGCTCCCGTCGATCCCCATCAGGTACAGCTCGGAGGATTTGTAACTCTTCCGGGTCGAGTCATACCCGGTGTAGGCGATGGTCCGGCCGTCGGGGGAGACCGAAGGAGAAGTCCAGGTGCCAGGTTGGGCGGTGAGTTTCCGCATCGTGCCGGTCGCGATATCGACGATGTGGATGTCGGAATTCCGGTAGATCATGTCGGCGTTGTTTTCCAGATACCCATCGAATACCAGCGATTTCCCATCCGGGGTCCAATCGTACCCGACCCCAAATCCGAGTCCGTCAAACTTGGCCCCGACGTCGAAATCGCCGTGGGTCACCTGACGGGGTGTGCCACCAACGGCAGGTACAACGAAGAGGTGGTTATGGGAGAGGGGGATGAAGCCACTCCGGTCCTGCCGGTAGTGCAGGTCGGTCACCCGCCGGGGCGCCGGGGTCCACTTCGCGCCGGAAGGGGTGGCGGGCATGCTGATCTTCCACAGGTTGGTGTACGGGACCCCCATGTTGAAAGCGATCCAGTTTCCATCGGGCGACCAGGAGATACTGCCGGGTGATTCCGTCACCCGCGTGATCTGGGATGTGGCACCCTCGGCGTCCATCCATCGGACGAAGATCTGCGATTTTCCGTCGACCGTGCGGGTAAAGGCGATCCGGGTGCCGTCCGGCGACCACCGGGCACCGGAACCGTCGGTGAGGGACCGCAGTCTCGTCCCGTCGGCGTTCATGGTCCAGAGGCCCGACTGCCATCGGTCTTCCATCTGGTTGATCCAGCGCCGAGTGAAGACGATCTGGCTCCCATCGGGCGAAATCTGGGGGTCGGATACCTGTTCCCAATTGAGGTAGTGCTGGACCGTGAGGAGGGTGTCGGATGCGGTCTCCTGGGCGTCGAGCGAGGTTGGGCTCCGACCCCAGACCAGGGCGAGAGCTATGAGGGCGGCGTGCGCGGAAGC
>JAJCZW010000073.1 GCA_029262155.1 Gemmatimonadota bacterium | reverse complement strand
CGAGGAGGCCACCCAGCGTCGTCGCGACCGGGATAAGCCACAATCCCCATCGGCCGACGATCTCGTGAGGCGATCCCCCTTCACCGGGGAGGCCTGGTGGGGTGTACTGGGCGAGGGTCGTGAGAAAGAGTGAGTTGACGCCCCATAAGAGCAGAGCAAACAATTGGGCAGCGAAGGCTCCCGCGACTCCGATAATGACGACATCGATGATCAGACGGTGCTGCCTGAGGGGCTGGGGCGCCAACGCAACTCCGAATAGAAAACGAGACTGGCACAAGATGGTGGATTGGGAGACGCTTGTCATCCTTTCACCAACGCCAGTCCCGACGAGCCGGTGCTGGTTCCTTCAATTCCCGGAGGTTGGTCTCACCACGCCCCCGAGACTAGGCTCCCGGATGGTACGCCCGTTCGATATGCCCCTTCAGCTGGCTGGGATAGAAGTACACCTCGCGTAGGCCGCCGGTGGCATACAATTCGGCTTGGTCACTGAAGTGCGGCGAACGAGGGTCGCCGCTTTCCCCACCGGCCGTCACCGCTCGGGCTCGTACACTGTCGCCGAACTCCACCACGGCAACAAAGCTGTTGCCGCTCGTCCCATACCACTTTTTCGTGTTCGGGTACGATCGAGCGCCGTAGGAAGCAAGCGATCCCCAGCGCGCCGAGGTGAACGGCACCGGGATGCTCGGTGCGCGGTCGTCGAAGTGTGACGCGATCTGATCGTCCAGACGCTGGAAACGATTGATGTCGCCCCACGGTGTCCGCCAGGTGCCAAAGTCGCCTGCGAGCTTATCACGGGCTTGAGTCAAGGCGTCTAACAGGTTGTCAGCGGAGAGTTGTGCGGTCACGTAGTGCTCGAAAGGGATACCTGCCCGCCGGGCTGCACCGAAATAAGCTCGCTGGAGTGCGGTCCCCCAGAATACTGCGAGCGAGGTCGCGACCGATGTCGCGGACCAACGGTAGTCCCAGGCGCGGAGTACCGCGATCTGGTCGGTCAGGTCGATTCTACGAGTGTCCGATGCATTCAGCGCATCATACCCTCGGATAAGTGCCGGGATCATGATGGCGAAGGCCGGGAGGTAGCTATCGAACGACGCTTCGGTGAGCGAGGTCATCGTCACATCGGCGAGTGACGGCAGCACTTTCAGGGCATGGAGGCCTCGCATGCTCTCGGCCCGGCCGGTCTCTACGTAGGTGGCGTAGGCCGATCGTGCGGGACTGTCGGGACCTGCCGCCGACCACGGCCAGTTGTTGGCATTGTAAACCCAACCGACCGAAGGATTGATCACGTTCGGCGTCTCGTCGATAGCGAGCACTCCGTGATAATCTGTGGCGGAGGTGCTGCCGTCGACCGGGGCAGTCCAATCAAAGATCGTGTCCCGCCGGGGAATGTAGTTCGAATGGAGATAGGCGATGTTCCCCTCGGCGTCGGCGAACAACGTGTTGTTCGATGAGTTGGTGTGGAGCGCCATGATCTCCAGGTACGCAGAAAGATTCTTGGCCTTGGTGCGAGTGTAGGACTGGATAAGGGCCTGCATCGGGCTCTGCATCAGGCTGACAGTCACCCACTTACCGTCCGTCATCCTGACCACTGGGCCATGTGGGGTGTACCAGGCAGTGAATCGTCGTTCGGCCATTCCGGCTGCTGTTTGATAGGGGACAACAATCGTCCGTGATCTCATGGTGTGCCACACGCCGTCCTTTCGGTAGGACCAGGTGTCGCCTTCTTTCCGCACCGTCTCCAGAAACTCGTCGATGTTGTCCACCCCGCTCGACGTATGCATCCAGCCGGCAGTGGCATTAAACCCCTGATAGATAAAGAACTGGCCCCAAGTGACCGCGCCATACGCGTTCAGGCCTTCGTCGCTGGTCATCTGCAGCTCGGACCGGAAGTAGAAAGAGGTATGAGGGTTAATCCAGAGCAGGGCGTGGCGGTTTGCCGAACGGGTTGGGGCGATGGCGATACCGTTGGATCCACCTGGTTCCGCGGGGGCAGTCTCGATCTCGGAGGGTGGAGCTGGAGCGTCTGGCGATTCGTAGAAGTTCCGGAGTCTAGCCAAGCTCACTCGCTCGATGTCCCCGCCGATGCTTCCTTCGCTAAAGGTGAGTGCCATCCAAGGCTCGAATCGGGTGATGACTCTCGGGTGTACCTCCGGATGGGTGTAGAGGTAGTAGTTGAGCCCATCGGCGAAGGCGTCCATCAACTCGCGAAGCCACTGAGGACTCCTCCGGTACTGCGCCTGCAACGAATCGGGGTTGATGAACAGCTTCATCCGCAGGTCTTGATAGATCGCCGAGGCACCCTCGGCCTCCGCGAGCCGACCGATGGAGTTCAGGTAGTTGGTCTCGATTCGGTTGAAATCGTCCTCTGCCTGGGCGTACTCCATACCGAATACCGCATCGGCATCGGTCTTCCCATGCACATGCGCGATGCCCCAATCGTCTCGGGTGATGATGACACGCGCCGCTTGCTGTTGCCAGCGCAGGATCTCTGTTTGTGTCTGGGCTTCTGCCGATGCGCCCGCGACGAGGAACGCCAGGGCTGCCAGGGCGAGTGACTTCATGGGAGGAAACCTAGGGCGAGGGTAATCGGAAGTTTTTGGGGACCCGAGGAGGATACCGTTCCACCCCCGCCTTGGCCAGCCTCACGCGGCCCTTGCAGGATCGACTCACTGGTACATCAGGTAGTCCTTGAGCATCGATCGGTCGTTGGCGTGGAGATACTTCGCCCCGCCGATCTCGGCGATGTACTGTTTTGCAAGAGTCGGGCTCGACGCGAGGTCGTTGTTCTTCCACCCTTTGGCCGCATAGAACGAAGCCTCGCTCCAGTCATAATCGATGTAATGGAACCACAAGATCTCAGGTCGGGTACTGATCAGGTTGAAGTAGGGTGTGAACCACTCGGCCCACGCCGATGCGACCTGGGCTGGGTCGCTCAGATCATAGTGGACCGGTGAACTCTCGGCGATCACAACCGGCTTGTTCTCGGCGACGGCCATGTCGAGGAATCGAAGGGTTCGTCCATACGCGGAGAGTGCACCGTTGTGACCGGTCTGGGATCCGCTGATATCCTTGGACGCGAAGACGTCGATCGAGAACCAGTCGATCACATCGGCGCCGGGATACCACTTCGGTTCGCCGGCGGCATTGACCTCGTCAAAATCATTCGGCGCGGCGGGCTCATAACACCAGATGAACGCGACGTTGTTGGCGCCTGCTTGACGAAACATCGTGACGATCTTCCGAAAGGCCTTGGGGTACTCATACGGATGGTACCCGTTCCAGGGGCCGCTGAATTCGCCGCCGATACGAAGCATGATCGGTTTCCGGAAATCCTTGGCCAGCTGAATCAGGTCGTTGATCCGGCTGTCATACTTCGTGCTGTTGGCGATATCGATATCAATCCCATAAAGAGGACTCGGGAGTTTGGCCAGATCGGCGGCCGACGGTTGGAGGCCCCGGAGGGAGATGTTGAGACTTGGGATCCGTCCCGAGGCATCGATACCAGCGAACCGTGCCGCAATCATCGCCGGCTCCCAGCCGCGGGGCGTGTCGCCGATATCGACGAACACCAACTCCGACGCCGGATTCAGCGATGATGGCAAGAGCGTGGTGTATTTGGCGTTATACGACTCCCACTGTCCGACGCCATGTACCACGCGCCCGATCGGCGGTTCAAACTTGGCCCCGAACCGATAGGTGGGTGCTGGTGACTGGGGAGGTGGAGCTGGCGGAACGACTGGGCCCGGGTCCTGTGCCACCGGGTCCGACGACGGCCCAGTGGTAGTGGTGCACCCGACCAGCATCGCCAACAAGGCCAAAAGATGCCACCGCATAGGGGACGGACTATTGATGTATCGGCTCATTGTGTGCCTCCGAGAACTCAGCGCGTTGTGCGCTGCCACCTGGAGGACACGCGAGCGGGGTACTTACCCTGACAACACCCGAAAATCGGCCTGACGGCCTACTTGGCGCCGAACCGCGCCCTGATCTCCTCGGTCCAGTTGAAGACAATGTGTAGCTCGTTGGAGGTATGAAGACTTGGCCGGGCCAGCAGAAACCGACCATCCGTCGTCACACTGTAATGTCGATGAAGTTCGCTCGTCATCGCACTGGACGGCAAAGCGAAAGGTCCCGACCCCTCAAGATCTGCCAGCGGGCATACTGCGCGCAGAACCGGCTGTGCCGGTGTCGGTTTCGGGGGTTATGCGGGAGGTTGATAACAGGTATTGACATATGTATTGACAATATAAAGTATGTTTGGATAGGTTTACTCCATGCCTGGTAAGACGGCGCAGCTCCAGATTCGGGTGACCCCCCAGCAGAAGGCGACCTTGAAGCGGCTAGCCGGAAGGGCCGGTCGGGATGTTTCGAGTTATGTGCTCTCCCGAGTCATTCCGCCGGAGCGCGGTCGATTCGAGAGCATCCTTCGGCACCTGGCTGACGGGGACCCCCGGTTCGCATTGGCGGCGTTGAACGATCTCCTTCAAGACACCCCGGGCACACTCTTCCGTGCGGCGTTCTGTGATGCCTCACTGGGCGGGCTGTCACGATATCTGCAGAATTATGTGGCGGCGATGGTCGAGCTGGCGGCCGAGCGGAAGGGCGTGACGCCTCCTCGGTGGACTCGAGAGATAGGGCCGCTCGACCAGCCACACTTTGTGACACAGATGCGAAGCCTGCGCTTGTACCTG
>JAJCZW010000072.1 GCA_029262155.1 Gemmatimonadota bacterium | reverse complement strand
CAGGTCCGGGTCGACCCCGAACTCGTGGTGCAGGTCTTGGTCAACTTGCTCCTGAATGCGATTGATGTCACCGCTGTCGCCGGAACCGTGACTGTCTGGGTCGCACACCACGCACCAAACGTATGGATCGGTGTCCAGGATACGGGGCCTGGCGTGCCCCCAGAGGCCCGCGCCAACATCTTCCGGCCTTTCTTCACCACCAAACATCAAGGCACGGGGTTGGGATTGTCGATCTCGCAACAGATCGTTGGACGTCACGGGGGCTCGCTGCACGTTGAAGAGACGCCAGGGGGCCACGGGGGCGCGACCCTCATTGTTATCCTCCCCCTCGCGAGAGCGGAGCACGAATCATGAGCGGTGAACGCGTGTTAGTCGTCGATGATGAACAACTCATCCGACAGTACATGGAAGCGGTCCTCGAAGATGAGGGCTATGAGGTCATGTTGGCGGAGAGCGCCGCCGCGGCACGTGCCGCCTTCGGGACGGGGACGGCCCACGCCATTGTCCTCGACCTGAAACTGCCCGATGGCGACGGCATGCAGCTGCTCCATGAGTTCCTGGAGGCAGATCCCGACATCGCTATCCTTATGCTCAGTGCGCACGGAGACATCGGCACGGCGGTCGAGGCGATCAAGATCGGCGCGTATCACTTCTTGGAGAAGCCACCGAAGACAGAGATCTTGGTCACCACCCTTGCCAAAGCGCTCGAAGCGCGCTCCCTCCGCCGAACCGTCTCCGGACTCCGCCGGCAGGCGGGCTGGCTCCTTTCAGGGGTTGAGATCGTTGGACGCTCCCCCGCCATGCGCCGGGTCGTCGATTTCATTGGCAAGGTCGCTACCAGTGAGTCCTCGACGGTATTGATTCGAGGGGAGAGTGGGGTCGGCAAGGAAGTCGTCGCGCAAGCGATACATGCCCACAGTGCGCGAGCTGCCAATCCGTTCCTGGAGATCAACTGCACCGCGCTGCCCGAGACGCTTCTCGAATCGGAACTGTTCGGTCATGAACGGGGCGCTTTTACCGACGCGCGGGAGCGTAAGCGGGGGCTATTGGAACTGGCCGATCGAGGGAGTGTCCTCCTCGACGAGATCGGCGACCTTCCGCCAGGGGCCCAGGCCAAGATCCTTCGCTTTCTGGAAACACGGACCTTCAAGCGAGTCGGCGGAGTCCAGGACATCGCCGTCGATGTACGGATCATCGCGTCGACCAACCACGACCTGGAGGCAGCGGTACGGGAAGGCACGTTCCGTCTCGACCTCTTCTATCGCTTGAACGTCGTCCCGCTCGTCATGCCCCCGTTGCGGGATCGACCCGAAGACGTCGAACCGCTCGCCCACTTCTTCTTGGAACAGATGACCACCGCGATGCGGCGCCCCGCGCGGGAACTCCCCCCCCAGACGATCGGACTGCTCGAGCGATACGCCTGGCCCGGTAACGTCCGCGAGTTACGGAATGTCATCGAACGGTCGGTGATCCTGGAGGAAGGAACCGCCATTCTCCCCGAGCACCTGCCGGACGAGTTGCAGCCCGGCGCCCGGGCCATCGACCTGGCGCCGGGCCCAGCCCTCCCGGCGAGTGGCATCGATCTCGAGGAGTTGGAGAAGGATCTCCTGCAGCAGGCGTTGCTCCGAACCAAGGGGAATAAGACCCGTGCGGCTCACCTCTTGGGTCTGACCCGTGATACCCTCCGTTACCGTCTGGAGAAGTATCGTCTATCGGGCACCGGAACCGACGAGGGGAGTGGCTGACCAAGCCAGACAATGGAAGGTCGGGGCGATGGCGCTTACCTTATACACCACGCTCTTCGATCCCGCTCTTCATCCTGCTGGAGTACCTCATGCGTCGGATCCGATCGTCCTTTGTCAGCCTCCGTTCCCCCACGCTCGCCCTTGCCTTGCTCAGCGTCCCCCTGCTCCTGCTCGGTTGTGGACGTGGCGAGCCCGCGGCCGACGCCGACCAACCTGAACCCGGCCAGATCATTATTACCGGCGCCGGCTGGGCCACTCCCGAATCGGTGCTCCACGACGAGACCGCCGACATCTACCTCGTCTCCAACATCAACGGCGACCCTACTGACAAGGATGATAACGGCTTCATCTCCCGGCTCTCGCCCGATGGTCTCATGCAGACCCTCAAGTGGATCGATGGCGCCAGCGACAACGTCACCCTCAATGCCCCGAAGGGGATGGCTATCGTGGGCGACGTCCTCTACGTCACCGACATCACGGTGGTCCGCAAGTTCAACCGAAACACCGGCGCCCCATTGGGTGAGATTCCCGTCGCCAACGCCAGTTTCCTGAACGACCTCACGCCGGCATCTGACGGCGGCGTCTATCTGACCGATATGGGGGTTCGTGCCGGAGCAGACGGTCTTGAGCCGGCCGGGGGAGACGCCATCTACCACATCGCCCCGAACGACGACGTCCACACCCTCCTCGCCGACCCCAACCTGGGGAATCCCAACGGCATCCTCGAAGCCGACGGCCACATCTGGGTCGTCACCTCCACGTCCGGTGAACTGTTCGAGGTCGTTGATGGCGTCAAAGCTAACGCGGTTTCCCTCCCTCAGGGCGGCCTTGACGGAATCATCAGCATGGGAGACGATCTCATGATCTCGAGCTGGGCCGGACAGGCTGTCTTCCGCGGACCGGGAGCCGGACCGTTCGAGGCCGTCATCAACGAAGTGCAGTCGCCGGCCGACATCGGCTTCGACGGCAAGCGCCACCGGGTACTCATCCCCCTCTTCCAAACCGACGAGGTACGGATCGTCCCGGTTCACTAATGCCGCTGGCTCCCCTGCTCCGGCGCGAAGGCCTCGCGAAGCTCAGCGGTCGGGAGCAGTACGTCGATGATCTGGACATACCCGGGGCCCTCCACGGCATCACCGTCCGGAGCACTTCGGCACGGGGCACGATTCGCAACATTCGATTCGACCCGGAGATCGACTGGTCCTCGTTCGTGATTGTCGACCATCGGGATGTCCCGGGCCTCAACACCGTCAAATTGATCGAGACCGACCAGCCAGCACTCGCCGCCACCGAGGTCCGTCATATCCATGAGCCGGTGGTGCTGCTGGCTCACCCCTCGCGCCGCGCACTCCGCAAAGCGGTCCGGGCGATTACGATCGAGGTCGATCCGCTCCCCTCGGTACTCGACTTCACCGTTCGTCCCACTCCAGAGCAGATCCAACACGGCAGCGATAACATCTACAAACAGATCACCATTACCAAAGGCGACGCGCGGTCGATCCTGGCCGATGCACCGATCATCGTCGAAGGGGTGTACCGGACCGGGGCTCAGGAACACGTCTACCTCGAGCCCCAGGGGATGATCGCCGAGGAAGTGGATGGAGTCATCATCATCCGTGGATCGATGCAATGCCCCTACTACGTCCACACCGCCGTCTGTCACGCGCTCGGCCGCGAAGCCGACCAGGTGCGGATCATCCAGACACCGACCGGAGGCGCCTTCGGCGGCAAGGAGGAATTCCCTTCCGGCGTTGCTATCCACGCGGCACTCCTCGCGCTCAAGGCCGGTCGGCCGGTGCGGCTGGTCTATGACCGTACCGAGGATCTCGCCGCCACCACCAAACGTCACCCCTCGTGGACCCGCCACCGAACGGCGGTCGCGTCCGACGGCCAGCTCCTCGCCCAGGAGATCACCTTCCTGCTCGATGGCGGCGCCTACATGACGCTGTCACCGGTCGTCCTCAGTCGCGGTATGATCCATGCAGCCGGCCCCTATCACTGTGAGCACATCAGTATCGATGGCCGGGCGGTTCTCTCCAACACCGTACCCTTCGGTGCCTTTCGCGGGTTTGGCGCCCCCCAATCGCTGTTCGCCGTCGAGCGGCATATGGACCGCATCGCCCTTCGGCTCGGCTTGGACCCCGTCACCGTTCGGCAACGGAACCTCCTCGCCGACGGGCAAACCACTGCCACCGGTCAGGTCGTTGCCGATGGGGTGGATCGACAGGGATTGCTCAATCGAGCCCTCTCACTCAGCGATTATGCGGCCAAGCGCGAGACCCATCGCCAATTCAATATCGACACCCCCGATCGGCGTCGTGGAATCGGTCTGACGACCTTTTTTCACGGCGCGGGCTTTACCGGGAGCGGCGAGGTCTACCTCGACTCCAAGGTCGCAGTCGCAGGACTCCCGGATGGCACCATCGAGGTCCGTACTGCCAGCACGGAAATGGGACAGGGCACCACCACCATCTTTACCCAACTCGCCTCCGACAGGCTGGGACTCCCCCCTGAGGCTGTGGCCATCGCCCAACCCGATACCGCTGTTGTTCCGAACAGCGGCCCCACCGTCGCCTCCCGCACCGCGATGATCGTTGGACGCCTGGTTCAAGAGGCCTGCGACGACCTCCGCCGCCAGCTTTCCCTTGATGCGACGGATCGGGGAAACGACGTGGCAGAGGCGATTCGGGCGTGGCATCGGACTCATCCCAATGGCCTTCTCCTCGGACAGGGGCACTATCGTCCACCCCCCGGCATCGAATGGGATGAAGGGACCTATCGTGGTGAAGCCTACGGGGCTTACGGGTGGGCGGCCTATGTGGCTGAAGTGGAGGTTGACCTGCGGACCTATGGCACCACGGTGCTCGATTTCGTCGCCGTGCAGGATGTCGGAACCGTGCTCAATACCACGCTCGCGCGCGGGCAGGTCCAAGGCGGTGTCGCGCAGGGCATTGGATGGACGCTGATGGAGGAGTGTCAGTGGGAGGATGGCGCGATGACTAATAATCAGCTGACTAACTACATCATCCCGACCAGCAGCGACATCCCGCCGATCCGGGTTGCCTTCCAAGAGACGCCCTACCCCCACGGCGCCGAGGGGGCCAAGGGGTTAGGTGAACTCCCGATGGACGGGCCGGCACCGGCGATTGCTAACGCGATTGCCGCGGCGACTGGCGCCGAGGCTGCCGTGCTTCCCCTGACGCCGGAGCGACTCATGGCGGATCTCGACCGATGACTCCACCTACCAGCGACGTTGCGCTGGGATTTCTCCTCAACGGATCATCGGTTTCGGTTACCTGCGCCCCGGAGGATCGGCTGCTCGATCTGCTCCGAGGACCGCTCCGCCTTCCTGGCACTAAAGAAGGGTGCGGCGAAGGAGAATGCGGGGCGTGTACGGTCCTCCTCAACGGCCTGCCCGTCAACTCCTGCCTGGTGCCATCCTATCAGGCCGACGGTGCAACCGTCGAAACGATCGAAGCGCTGGCAGACGAACGGCACGCGGCGCTCCTCGAAGGCGGGGCCACCCAGTGCGGTGCCTGCACCCCGGGTGTGGCGATGACGGCGGAGTGGATCCGACGCCACCCTGCTCTGGGAAAACGGTTCCCCCTCTCCGAGCTGATGGCTGGCAATCTCTGTCGTTGCACCGGCTACGACGGAATCCTAAAGAGCCTTGAGGCAGCCCTCACCGACGACGAGGGCACCGCGTGAGCGTCCTCCGCCCCACTACGATCGACGAGGCGGTGGCCGTTTTGAGCGCCCAACCGGAGGCCATCCCGATCGCTGGTGGCACTGATCTGATGGTCCACTGGCCTCATCGGTTGGAGTTGCATGAAAAGACCTTCGTCGATCTGAGCCGCCTGACGGCGTTGCGAGGCCTTCGCTGGCAGGATGGAGACCTCGTGATGGGGGCCCTGACCACATACTGGGACGTCCTGCTGGATGAGCAGATCGGTCGTCGGTTTCCTCTATTGCACCGTGCCGCTCGACAGGTCGGTGCCGTCCAGATTCAGACGCGCGGTACTTGGGCGGGAAATGTCGGCAACGGCTCCCCGGCAGCGGACGGGGTCGCGGTGCTCATGGCCTACGACGCGATGGTCGAATTGACCTCGGTCCGGGGAGTAGATGTTGTCCCGCTCCGTGACTTCTATACCGGATACAAGATCAGCCACCGAACCCCCGACCAATTGATCACGGCAATTCGCCTCCCCGGGATTCCCTATCGGACACAGATCTTCGAGAAGGTCGGAGCACGGAAGGCCCAGGCGATATCCAAGATCGGCGTCGCCATGGTTGAGGCGCCGGGTGGATGGGTCGTCGTCGCCAATAGTATGGCACCGACGATTCGTCGATGTCGTGCCGTGGAAGCGGTTCTCAACAGCGGCCACCCCATCTCCTCACCAGAAGCGCTCCACGACACCATCCTGCAGGATGTCCATCCGATCGATGACCTCCGGTCGACCGGGGAGTACCGGGTCCGGGTTATGGCCCGCCTGCTCTACCACGATCTGCGCGAGCACATCGCCGCGTTCTCCTAACTTCCCACTTCTTTTAGGATCCTCATGGCGCTCCTACCAGTGCACGACTCCGTTCTCGCCCAGCTCCACGAGGCTAACGCCGCCCACACTGCCCGCTACCCTGGCGAGTCGAGCGCTCGGCAGCCGGTCCATACCGTCTACGGCGGTGCCCACCTGTTCAAAGCCGATTCGGCAGCCAAACTGGGCGCGGTCGCCCGCCGGTTCCTGGAGCAGTATGCCCCCGATGCGCCCACCCTCGCGGAGGCTCTTGCGCTCCCCGGCCCACCAGCACTGACGCAGGCGGTCTACGATCGAATCGCAGAGAAACTGACCCGTGAGCCGGTCGAAGATTTTCGGATCGACTTCGAGGATGGCTTCGGAAACCGACCCGACACCGAGGAGGATGCCTGCGCGGTGTCGGCGGCGGGGGAAGTCGCCGCGGGCCTCGCGGCGGGTACCCTGCCCCCCTTCATCGGAATCCGGATCAAGCCGTTCTCCGAGGAGCTCCACCGACGAAGTATTCGGACGCTCACCCTCTTCCTCTCGACGCTGTTGGAAGCAACCGGTAACCGGTTACCACCCGGCTTCGCCGTCACCCTCCCCAAAGTCGTCAACCCAGCCCAGGTCTCCGCGCTGGTCGATCTCTTCGACCTGCTGGAACGAAGCGCTGGACTCGAGAGCGGAAGCCTTCGACTCGAGTTGATGGTGGAGACACCCCAGTCGCTCATCGACTCGGAGGGACGGGCTGTGCTCCCGCAACTCGTCCACACCGGCGGTGGACGCTGCATCGCGGCCCATTTCGGAGTGTACGACTTCACCGCGAGCATGGGAATCACCGCTGCCTACCAATCGATGCAACACCCCAGCTGCGACGCGGCGCGCCAACTGATGCAGATCGCACTCGGCGGCACCGGGATCTGGCTCTCCGATGGCGCCACCAACGTGCTCCCCGTGCCTCGCCACTCGATCCGTGCAGCGGCACTGAGTCAAGCCCAGCTCGACGAGAATCGTGCCACCGTGCATGCGGCGTGGAGACTGCATTACGAAGATGTCCGACACTCACTGGTGAACGGATATTACCAGGGGTGGGACCTCCATCCCGCCCAACTCGTCACCCGGTACGCAGCGCTGTACGCGTTCTTCCTGGAGGGTTTGGAAGTGGCCTCCGCTCGGTTGCGCAACTTCGTGCAACAGGCGGCGCAGGCGACCATGGTCGGGGATGTCTTCGACGATGCCGCCACAGGACAGGGATTGCTCAACTATTTCCTGCGGGGGCTCAACTCCGGTGCGATCACCGAAGCCGAGGCGATGGCCACCGGTTTGAGTATTGAGGAGCTGGAGACGCGGTCCTTCGCGACCATCCTGGCGGGTCGCCGGGAACCCTGATCCCATCACGATCGGGTTAGGGCAGCACGGCACCCTCTGCGATCCACCGAGCGATCAGGTCGCGTTCCGCATCGGTCATCCCCGTCAGATTCCCCAGCGGCATCGTGTGAGTCTGCACGACTCGAGCATCGATCCGCTGAATGTACTGCTGGATCTGGTCCGGGCGATCGAACCGCACCCCAAGCGGGGCGGTGGTGATCCCCGCCTGGGTCGGATGGGCGGAGTGACAAGGAAGGCAGCGGTTCCTCACGACCTCTTGCACCGCGGCGAACGTCACTGGCTCCGCACCTTGGGCCACCGGGCTCCGGACCGGTCGCGTGACCAGCGCGAGGGCCACGATGCCGAGGGCAGCGGCGGGGAGGATCCAACCCGATCCAGCGGTCCGCCCCATCGAACGGAGATTGAAGTAGTGTCGGGTCATCACTCCGATCACCCCGATCCCGGCGAGGAGTGCCCAGTTATATCGGTATCCGTACGTCATCGGGTAGTGGTTGCTCACCATGATGAACAGCACAGGTAGTGTGAGATAGTTGTTGTGTCGTGATCGGAGAGCGGCGGCGAGGCCTTCGGCTCCGTCCGGCGAGCGCCCCGCGGTCATCGCAGCAACCATGCGCCGTTGGGAAGGGATGATTACGAAGAAGACGTTGGCGGCCATGATGGTGCCGATGATCGCCCCGACATGGATGTAGGCGGCTCGATTCCCCAAGAGTGATGTCAGCCCAAGCGCAAAGGCACTGAGGAGCGCAAAAAGAACGGCCGCAAATGGAAGGTTGCGAAACCCGAGGGGCGAGCGGCACAAGAGGTGGTAGAGTATCCAAGCCAGGGCCAGCGATCCGACGCCGATCGCGATCGCCCACGGTACGGTCACTGAGGAGACCGCTGGATCAACGAGATAGAGGTCGGCACCGAGGTAGTAGACCAACGCCAAGAGGACGATCCCACTCAGCCAGGTGGTATACGCCTCCCATTTGAACCAGTGGAGTGTCTTGGGGAGGACCGCGGGGGCCACCACATACTTGCTCACCCGATAGAAACCACCCCCATGCACCGACCACACCTCACCACCAACCCCATCTTCAGGAACGGTAGGGGGTCGCAGTTGATCGTTGAGCCAGTTGAAGTAGAAGGAGGTACCGATCCAGGCAATCCCGGTGATGATGTGTATCCATCGGAACACCAGATTCAACCACTCGAGGGCATGATGCACTGCCGCCTCAACTGCCCCGATAGGTAGAGTACCCAAACGGACTCACCAGCAACGGCACATGGTAGTGCTGCTCCGGGTGGGCGACGCGAAAGTGCACATCGACATGGGGATAGAAGCTGTCCCGTTGTCCCCGTTCGAAATACGGCGCGAGCGCATACCGGAGCCGGTAAGTTCCGAGTCGGAGGCTATCGTGGGGGTAGAGATCACCGACCCGACCATCGGCATCGGTCTGCCCAGACCCAATCTCCGTCCAACCGCCCTCATCGCTTTGAACCGAAAGTGCTACTGGGACACCCGCCGCCGGTGCCCCGAGGCTGGTGTCGAGGATATGGGAAGTGATGCCGCTCATGGTGTCCCCAGCTTTTCAAGTCGAAGTCGCGTGATCTGCCGTTGCTCCTCTGACGCGACCCGGATTTCATGGTGATGGGTGTGGAGCAATCTGGTCTGCATCTGGCCCAACATCTCGGCAGCACTGAGCCCGGTCGCGCAAATGAGAAAGACGAAACCATAGCGTTCCCGGTAGAGCTGGTTACCCGCTGCCAATGCATTCAAGACCTCAGCGGACGACCCAGCAACCCCCTCCTGCTCCGCCTGGGCCCATCGGCCCGTCCCTGGCGCAGCGTTTCGATGGACCTGTTGGTCCCCGATCATCGGGTGGGCAGCGAACGCCTCCCGCCAGTCATCCTCATCCAGGCCGTTCCAGATCGAGTCGGCGAGAGCGAGAAGCTCGGTGCCGTCTGCGAAAGGACGGTTGGCCATCATCTGGTCGGCCCAGTTGGTCGAGTGGCAGCATCGGAGAAGCTCTGCTCGTCCTTCGTCCGCCGAAAGATTGTTGAGATAACGGGTTACCTCATCGGGTCGGTTCATACCACACGACCTCGGAGGCGGAGCCGGCTCACGCCCCCATCGGGGAAGATGTTGAATCGAACATGTGTCACCGGACAGATGTCACACGGTGGGAAGATGTGCGGCCGATCGGGTTCGAGTGGCGTGCGCGGAAGGAGAGGAAACCACAGACCGTCGCCGTTGTCTCCACTCGGATCATTTCCATTCTCACCTCCGTCGTACCCTTCCAGGCAGCAACTCTCCGGGTAATTCCCCTTGAAATGC
>JAJCZW010000071.1 GCA_029262155.1 Gemmatimonadota bacterium | reverse complement strand
GTGTGGGGTTACTAGAGAAATACGGCTGGAAAGTGGGTCAGACGATAACGCTCCAAGGCACGATCATGCCCGGAGACTGGGAGTTCACCATTCGGGCAGCCTACACCTCCACGAACCCGAGTTTCGGCGATACCAACATGTACTTCCACTACGAGTACATGTATGAGCGGAGTGGGGGCCGACTGACGCCAGGCTGGTTTGCCCTTGAACTCAACCGACCAGACCGGGCAGCCGAGATCGCCACGGTGATCGACGCTCAGTTTAAGAACTCTACGGCGCCCACGAAGACCGAAACGGAGCGGGCGTTCCAGACCGGGTTCGTGACCATGTGGGGCAACATTGGATTCTTGGTGTCGGCCATCGGCACCGCGGTGTTCTTCGCGATTCTCTTCGTCGCGGCCAATACGATGATGATGGCGGTGCGAGAACGGATAGGTGAAATCGCCGTGCTCAAGACCCTCGGGTTCCAGAACCGGACGGTGTTGACCATGGTGCTGGCGGAGTCCGTCCTCATCACGGTGATCGGTGGGGCGCTCGGGCTCATGCTGGCCCGGGTCGCGTTTCTTGGCAACAATCCGATCGACGCCTTCTTTCCGGGGTTTGGTGTCACCGGTGGCACGATCGGACTCGGGCTCGCGATGGCGGTCGGTTTGGGCCTCGTGAGTGGGGCGATTCCGGCCTTCCAGTCCGCCAGACTATCTGTCGTCGACGCGATTCGGCGCGTCGCCTGAGGGGGCACCGTGAAGATTCCGATCATCTACAACCTGCGTAGTCTCCGACAGCGACCGATCTCAACGCTCACCACGGCCCTGGGCATGGCACTTGTCGTCGCGGTCTTTGTCGCGATGAATGCCTTGGCAAACGGTTTTCGGCGAGCCCTGGTGAGCACCGGATCAACGGAAAACGTGATGATCCTTCGCAAAGGTGCCAACGCCGAAATGAATAGCGGCATCAGTCGGCAGACGGCGAGTATCATCAGCGGGATGCCCTTTGTGGACGCAGGAGCCGACGGCCTGCCGATGGTGAGCCCGGAGACATTCGTGGTCGTGCCACTGCAGCGCTCCGACGAGGGTGGAATGGCCAACGTTGTCATCCGCGGTGTTGGCCAGCGCGCGTTCCAAGTACGTCAAGGGATTGAGATCATCGCGGGAAGACCCTTCCGATCCGGTAGTCGAGAAGTGGTCGTTGGCGTGACCTATGCCAGCCGATTCCCGCACTCGGATGTGGGCGACACGGTGCGGTTCGCCCAACAGGATTGGACCATCGTGGGCCAGTTCGCAGCCAACGGTTCGTCGTTCGAATCTGAAATATGGGGTGAGAATGAACAGCTGATGCCTGTTCTCCGTGGCAGCATATTCCAATCCGTTACCTTCCGCATGACCGATCCCACGGCTTTCGATGATGTGAAAGCAAGCTTGGAGAACGACGCCCGACTCCAGGTCGACGCCTTTCGTGAACGTGACTTTTATGAGAACCAATCGACGGTGCTCTCCGGTGTCCTCAACTTCATTGCCCTGTTTATCGCCTCGATCATGGCTATCGGCGCGGTCTTTGGTGCCATCAATACGATGTACGCCGCCGTCGCATCCCGTGCTCCTGAAATCGGAGTCTTGTTGACCCTCGGCTTCCGACCCCGGAGCGTGCTCGGTTCGTTCTTGCTTGAGGCAGTCATCATCGCCCTGGTGGGTGGGGTGCTTGGCTGTCTCATGGCGCTCCCAATTAACGGTCTCGTCACGAGCACCACGAATTGGAGTTCCTTTAGCGAGGTTGCGTTCGCGTTTCGTGTCACCCCAGGCCTGCTGCTCAACGGAATGATTTTCGCCGGACTGATGGGGTTGATTGGTGGGTTTCTTCCTGCTCGCCGAGCCGCGAAACAGCAGGTGATCGACGCGCTACGCCAGGCCTAGCCGACCCGCCAGATCCGGGTCTAGCAGGGGCTGGACCGAGTACGCCCGAGTCCATCGCTATGTAATCGACGACCGGGCCTCGTTGAGCGGGCATAGGATGTCTCCCACCATTCCCCGCGATTTTAGTACCGTTCGCTGCTAAAAACCGTACATCCCCTGCGTCACGACCTACTCTCTCCCCAACTGCGGTGCTACTCTTGGCCCATGCCACCCTCCTCGCAGCCGACCCTTTGGCCAAGGCTCCGAGTTGCGCTTCTCGCTCTGTTCATTGCCACAGGGCTCGGTCTGTTCGCCTCTGCTATGCACTTCGTGGGAATGCAGATGGGTGGGTCACACCCCACCTGGGGACACGCCCTCGGACGAGAGCTCCCCACCTGGTACGTCTGGCTAGTGATCTATCTGGGCGTACAGTGGTTTACCCGGCGTTACCGCATCGAGCGGCCCATCCTGATCCAGCGGCTGGTCCAACACATCGGATTTGGGATCGCCATGATCGTCCTGCACGCCACGATCATGGTCATTCTGCAAGGCAATATCGGACTAAGTTCGACACGTAGAGCGATAGTCATCCTCAACGATCTCAACCTCGCTGGAATCTACTGGCTTGAACTTGGATTGGGATTGACGACTCGCATACTGAGCTACGGCGCAGTGGTTGGAATCGCACTTGCTCGCGATTTCTACGACCAGTTCCAAGAAAGAGCGTCCGCCGCATCCCGGCTCACCACGCAACTCGCCGTCGCCCAACTCGCGGCCCTGCGGATGCAACTCCATCCCCACTTTCTGTTTAACACACTCAACACTATCGCGATGCTTGTCCGAGGGGGAAAGGACGATCAAGCCGTCACGATGTTGACGCGACTCAGCGATCTTCTCCGCACCATGCTCGATGAAAACCCAATACCGATAGTGCCTTTTCGAGAGGAGGTTGAGTTCGTCGGCCGGTACTTGGCGATAGAGCAAGTCCGCTTTCACGATCGACTCCGCGTCGAGATCGACGTCCCGGCGTCTTGCCAGGAGGCCCTCGTGCCGACCCTTATTCTCCAACCGATAGTCGAGAACGCCATTCGTCATGGGATTGCACGCCGGGCAACAGCAGGCCACCTCTTGATCAGGGCGCATCACACCAAGGACAACCGCCTCCACATCGTCGTTGCGGATGACGGCGCGGGACTTCCCCCGGGCGACACCCCATGCGACGGGGTAGGCCTTGCCAATACTCGGCAGCGCCTGGTGCAATCCTATGGAGCGGCACACGCGCTCGACTTGCGGCCCCGTAGCCCGGGACCGGGTACAGAGGCCCACATCATCATCCCGTATCGGCTCTTGCCGGAGGCAGCGGATGGAGAGGTCTGAACCAATCCGGACCCTCGTTGTCGATGACGAGCCTTTGGCGCGGGAGGGGCTCGTGGCTCTCCTGACACACGACCCAGATCTCGAGGTCATGCACCCCTGTGCGAACGGGCAAGATGCGGTCGATCGAATCAAGCGAGAACGACCCAGCCTAGTCCTGCTCGACATTCAGATGCCGGAGATGAATGGATTCGAGGTCCTAGAGGCCATCGGACCCAACCAGATGCCACAAGTCGTATTTGTAACGGCGTATGATCGATTTGCGGTCCGGGCCTTTGACGTCCATGCGGTCGACTACCTGCTGAAACCGTACGACGATGTTCGGCTCTGGGCCGCAATCGCGCGAGCCAAGAAAGCCATCTGTGCCCCGGACGATGCCGCACTGGCACACCGCCTGGAGCGCCTCCTGGACGAGCAAACCGGTGCGCGGCTGGCGGAGAAAGGTAACCGCGACTACCGACGCAGATTCCTGATAAAGACCGGAGATAAATCGATCGTGGTTTCGGTAGATCAGATCGATTGGATCGAGGCCGCGGACTACTATGTGCGACTCCACGTCGGATCCCGCCGGTACATCCACCGAATCTCGATGACTCAATTGGAGCAGGAGTTGGACCCAACACATTTTCACCGAGTTCACCGGTCCTCGATCGTCAATCTCAATCGAGTTCGCGAAGTCCAGCCCTACTTCAAGGGAGACGAAGTGGTCGTCCTGCTCGATGGCAGGACGACGTTGCAGATGAGTCGTAGCCGGCGAGCCGGATTCCTGGCCGCTCTGGGACATCGGTAGGCTGCACGGCCCGATCATCTACCTGCACAATACCTCGACCTCCCTGCAATCAGGATGCGTTCCCGCCTCCACACAGGTTTCGTTGATGAGCCTAAACACTCGTGGAGAACCCTCATGATACGGTTTACACCAGCGCTCGTCGGCCTTGTCCTCCTCGGATCACCGAGTGGGCAGGAGCCCCAGCCCCTTCTCGTGTCCGCCGACTGGGTGGCGCAACAGGTGAGTGATCCACATCTGCGGATCTTCCACATCGGGCCACGTGGGTCGTACGACAAAGGGCACATCCCGGGTACTCAGTACTTGAGCCTCCGAGAGATCTCAACGAACCGTGATGGTTTGAGTCTGGAGATGCTTGCTGCAGACGAGCTGGAGGAGGCCCTCCGCGGCAAGGGGGTCTCAAATGACTCTCGTATCGTCTTCTATTGGTCCGACGAATGGGTCACGGCAGCCAGTCGGGCCTTTCTCACCTTTGAGTATGCTGGTCTCGGCGGGCACCTCTCCATCCTGAATGGTGGCCTCGACGCCTGGAGGGCCTCCGGTCATCCAACGACACTCGACCAGCCGGTTGTCACTCGAGGGACCATGACGATCCGGATTCAACCCAACATCATCGCTGCAGCCGATTGGATCGACGAACATCGCAATGACACCGACATCACTGTCGTCGATGCCCGACTTCCCGAATTTCACAACGGTTCCCGAAAGGTCAACATGCCCCGACAGGGTCGCATCCCGGGGGCACAAAACATCCCGTTCAATACCCTAACAACTGATAGCTTGCGACTCTTGCCTCTGGAAGCGATTCGAGCCGTCTTCGAGAAGGCCGGTGTGAGACCAGGAGGTCGAGTCGTGACCTACTGCCATATCGGTCAGCAAGCGACCTGGGTCTACTTCGTCGCCAAGGTATTGGGATACAAGGCAAGCTTGTACGACGGTTCGTTCCAGGAGTGGAGTGCCACAGCAAGATTCCCGGTTGAAGGCCCCGCACCGGCACCTCAGGGAGGGACACTGTGAACTCTTCCAACCGTAGAGTGGCGTTGGTCCTCATCCCCCTGATTGGGGCAACCGCCAACATAGCCCTCGCCCAATGCGGTTCGTGGCGAAGAGTGACCAAGCCTCCACTCGCTCAGGCGCCCGTCTCTTCCTCTCTTGTCGTCAATGCGCCCGCGCTCGCCGCGCGCCTGAAAGAGGACAACACCGTCGTCATCCAGACAGGCCAGAACCGGGAGGCTTACGAGAAAGGGCATATTCCGGGCGCCCGGTTCATCGCCCCACACGCATTCGTTGTTGAGCGAGGCGGCCTCGAAACCGAACTCCCGTCCGTGGATGCCCTCCAGGAGAACCTGGAATCGCTCGGGATCTCGGATGACACCCCCATCGTCATCGCCGGTGACCCCCTCTGGGCCGCCCGCCTCTTTTTCACGCTGGATTACATGGGGCACGGGAATCATGCGGCGATCCTTGATGGAGGGGTCGAGGGATGGGCCGAGGCCGGATTTCCGATCTCAACAACCACGCCAATCGTCTCCAAAGGCCACCTGACCGTGAGGCCTAATCCAGCGGTCGTGGCTCACACTGAGGATATCGTTGCCCAACGTGAGAACGGAACCATCCAGTTGCTCGATGCACGCACGGAAGAGGAGTTCGACGGTCGCCGCAGTGGCCGCGGCATCACCCGGGCGGGGCACATCCCTGGTGCCGTACTTCTGAACTGGACTGAGGTACTCACGGACACCGGTCATTTCAAAGACCGGGACTCGCTCGCTCACATCTTCGAGGCCGCCGGGGTCCAGGAGGATCGGGAGCTGGTCTCATACTGTCGCGTCGGGCACCGGGCCAGCATGCTGTATTTTATCGCTCGGTGGCTCGGAAGACCCGTGCGACTCTACGACGGCTCCTACCAAGCCTGGAGCCAGGGCTCAACACACCCAATTGCCACAGAGAAACCTTCGCGCGTCCCTGACGGGAGATAGCCGTGATCACCACACTTCTAGCGCTCACACTCCTCACATCCCAAGCCGACTCACTCGTCGTCTCGGCTCAGTGGCTGGCGGAGCATCGGAACGATCCGAACATACTGGTGCTGGGGATTGGGATGCGGGAAACCGAATTCGCGGAGGCGCATATCCCGGGCGCGCAATGGCTCGACGAGGGTCCGATCCACGCTCACGGAGGTGGGTTGCCACCACTCGCGGATGTGGTTCGTGAGCTGGAGCGTGCCGGAGTCACTGATCGATCCCAAATCGTCCTGTTTGGTACCCGGGCGAAGGGGATGTGGCCCGGTATCGCATTTGTCGTCTTCGACTATCTCGGTCTCGGGGACCGAACCAGGGTATTGGACGGAGGCCTCATGGGATGGCAAGCGGACGGGTTTCCCGTCGCAAGCGGGACAACCACCGTGGCTCCGGGCAAGTTCACTCCACATATCCAATCCGACATCGTGGTAAACGCCGCCTGGGTGGAAGAGCACCTGAACCGACCCGACGTGCTGTTCCTCGATGCGCGCAGCGCAGAGGAATACACTGGGGCCAGGCACATTTCGGGCATCCTCGACGGCCATCTGCCGGGTGCCCGTCACCTGGAATGGACGGAATCGTTCGACGCCAAGGGATGGAAGTCGCTCCCGGATTTGATTGCAGGATTTCAGATGGTCGGAGCCAACACCGAGAAGGTGGTGGTGACCTACTGCCAAGTAGGTATGCGCGCGAGTCACCTCTACCTCGCGGCCCGTCGAGCCGGGCTTCGCCCCAAGATCTACCTCGGTTCGATGCAGGACTGGAGCAGGAACACTGACCGTCCCGTGACAACCTCCCGCGCGCCCTAGTCCAAGGAACCCGAACTCCGCGGACTCATCGACGCGCTCTCCGGCACTACCATCCCGCCACGAGTCGCGTCAGGGAATGCGTGCGAGTGGTCGCTGAAAGATGCGTTCCCACTCGGCGTAGGCTGGTTTCCGCCTGAGATCGGTGTCGAGGATCCCCATATGGGCGAAATTGGCGAGGGTGATCGCCCGGTCCGGGGGCAGGCCGAGCGCCGCAATGTCGAGATCGGTGAAGGTGAGCATGACGAACGCTTCGGCGTTGACTCCATCCAGCAAGGTTTCGAACCGCGCCACGAACGCTGCCTGCTGCTCGGGCGACCCGCTCCCTCGGGCAGTTGGTGTCGAACTCCACCCCCCTTCCACTAGCAACAGGGGTAGGTCCGTCGCTTGGTCGAAGGTCTGAAACCAGTTGTCGGGAATCTGGGCTGGGTCGTCAAAGACAAAGACAGGATAAGACGAAAGGCCGAGCACGTCGATGTCGAAATCATCGATCAGGGTGAAGTTGTCGACCGGCTCGGGGCCGAACGCGCCGTTCGCCTCATCGACCTGAAAGGAGACGAACACCTTCGACCCAGGACTCCGTTGGCGGATCTCAGGTGCGAGACCGTTCACCATATCCCGAATGGTGGTGTAGAGCGTCTGGTCTCCCCGTGCCGCCAGCGTGTTGATTTCCGAAGCGAGGCCGAAGTACTCCGGTTGGATGGTTTGCGCAATCCGACGTACCCACTCCTCATGCATGGCTCGGATAGGGGGCTCCAGGAGTGAACGTCCCAGGTCGACCAACTCCGGCGGTTCCTTTCGTCGATCGAGTCCGTCGAGCGGGTCGACCAGGAAGATGATCTGGAGACCTTTGGCCCGGAGAAAGTCGGCGATATTGCCCCGATCCTGCACCAGGCTGTCCATCGGCGCCCCAGCCAGGAGTTCGGTCCACGGAACCGATTGCTGGATGATGGCGATTTCTGAGACCTGGGCCATCGAGTCGGCCAGCGCGAGAATGAGCTCCAGATCCGGCCGGGGGGCACCCATAGCCCACCCCATCCGAAACGAACGGGGAGGTCCGGCAGCAGGCGGGTTGACCGTCGGAGGTGTTGGACCGCCCGAGGAGCAGCCGATCAGAAGCAGGAGACCGACGGAACCGAGTACCGAGTGGGATTGCATGATTCTCATCTCATGGCCCGATAGCGGTTGGGCGGATGCGTTTAGCTGGCGCTAAACCGATCGAGGAATTCACGGTCACCGGGGGTGAGGCTCCCCATCCCGTCCGAACCGATCTTGTCCAAGATACGGTCCAGTTCGCCCCGGTTCACCTCGTGGAGCTGGTCGCGACGGATCTTCGACCACCGAGCCATGGCAGCGGATGCGGTCTCGAGGGGTGATTGCCTGGGCGTTGTTTTTCGCTTGAAACGCGCCATTCCGGTGTGTGTCTCAATCCACCGGAGGTACAGGTACCCACCCAGGAACCCCCCGAGGTGGGCAAAGTGGGCGATCCCGCCACTGACACCTCCGAATCCGCTGAAGAGAGACAGCGCGGTCATTCCTACCACCATCCAGCGTGCCTCGATCGGGAGGATCCCCCAGATCAAGATCTTATCGCGGGGCCAGTAGCGTGCAAACCCGAGGAAGACGCCGAAGATGGCACCCGAGGCTCCGATGATGAAAACGCCTGGGCTGAACACGAGAGACAACAGGGCGCCTGCGATCCCACTGAGCAGGTAGAGCGTGATGAACCGGCGACCTCCGAGCTTGCTCTCGAGCCGGGGGCCGAAGAAGAACAGAGAAATCATATTAAAGAAGATGTGTCCGAATCCGCCGTGAAGGAACTGATAGGTAATGAACGTCCACGGACGGAGAATCGCCGCGACCGGCGTCGCCAGGAAGGCAAACATTTCCAATCCCGCAAAGTTCTGCAGGAAGAACACCGCGACGTTGAGAAACAACAATCGTCGGACCCACGGCGTCATGCTCGATCCTTCGTCGTCGGGTGGATCGGTTGGGCTGTGTCCCGATCATAAGAAACGATGTGTTCCCACTCCGAGGCATCCGATCGGGCCACCACGGCAACCACCGGATCGGTGTCGCTCACGTTGAACACCTCGTGCGGCACTCCGGGCTCGATGAAAATGAAGTCCCCCGCAGTATTCTCAACTACCTGGGTAAGCCCGGGGCCATACTCGTGCCGGACCCTCCCCGCCAGGATGTAGAGCATGACCTCGAAATCCACATGGATGTGAGCGGCCGCGACCCCACCTGGAGGGATCGTCGCAACGTTCATCGAGAGGTGATGCGCACCGACATTGACGCCACTGATACCGGCCTTATAGCGGATACCGTTCCAGCCGCGACAGGTCTCGCTTCCTCGCAGAACATGGATCCCGTCGAGATCTTCTGCGGGCGGAATAACGGATGAATCGGCTGCCATAGTCTCCTCCTCAGGACCCGGACGCTAGTGGGTGCCCGGATTCGGTGCAACCCGAAAATCGCGCGGCCTCGAGTCGTCGCACTTCGGCCTCCAGCAACTCCAATGCGAGATCCATATCGGATCGGTGCGTCCGATGCACTACGATGGCAAACCGCAGGGTGTACCGACCCCGGAGGAGAGTCGAGGAGATGAACACGCGTCCGTCTCGCAGGAGGCTGTCATGGAGACGGCGGTTAAAAGCATCGATCTCCGTCTCATCGTCGATGGGCCTCCCATCATGCCTTGTTCGGGGCCGCCATCGGTAGGTAACCACGGACAATTCGGGCTCCGGACCCCGCTCGAATCCGATCTCGCCCAACCGCCGGTAGGCATACTGCGCCAGCAGCAATTTCTCGTCCAATGCTGCCCGAAAGGCACCCACGCCATGGAGCCAAAGGGGGAGCCACAGACGGAGACCCCGGAACGGTTTCGTGAGTTCGGGTGAGAGTTCGGCCGGCGACCGGACGTCGCTGGCCCGGTCGGCGTCCTGCATGTAATTGGCTTGATACCGATGGGCCCGTGCGAGGTGGGTCGGGTCACGTACCAGCACCACGCCGGATCCATAGGGGAGGAAGAGTGTCTTATGGGGATCGAGCACCAGGGAATCCGCCCGCTCCATCCCTCGGAGTCGCGATCGGCCCGTTTCGGTCAACGCGAAGAACGCTCCGTAGGCGCCGTCCACATGGTACCATAGCTTCTCGGAGGCTGCGATTGTTGCCAGCGCGTCGAGCGGATCGATCGATCCAGTATCTGTGGTTCCAGCACTACCGATCAGGAGCCAAGGACGGAGTCCGGCCGCACGATCTTCCGCGATCAATGCGCTGGTGCGTTCGGGGCAAACCCTGTACTGGTCATCCAGCGGGAGTTCACGAAGCACCACCTCATTGAGACCGGCAATACGCAGTGCCTTATCGAGGCAGTGATGCGCGTGCTCCGATCGATAGACTACCGCAGTCGGAATCGTCGCACAGGTGAGGCCGGCGGCTTCCCGGGCGGTCACGATCGCGATCAGGCTGGCGAGACTGCCACCGCTCGTCAGGTTCCCTACAGCCGTGGATGGAAACCCCACGACCGTGGCCAACCAGGCGAGGAGGTCGTTCTCCAGCCGGACGGCCCCTGGTGACGCATAGAAGACGCCTGCGTATCGATTGGTGATGTCGGCGAGGAAATCACCCCATGCGGAGGCGTAGACACCACCTCCCGGTATGTACCCAAGATGCCGCCCACTCGCCGGATTGATCCCCACGGTGTCGATGGAGGTTGCGAGGGTTTGAAAGAAGGATGCGATCGACCGTGGATTCTCCGACACCGCCTCGGGCCTGGCCGTCGCATCGTGCTCGTCGGGCACGAACCCCGGTGCAGACGGCAACGTCGTCACGAACTCCTCGGCGTAGGCCGACGCGGCCCGGGTCAGATGCTCACGAAGGTGGTCGTCGGGTTCGAGTCGGCGTGCCAATCGCTCTAGAGACGCCAGACGCGTTGAAAGGTCATCACTCATAGAATGCCCACCAGCCATTCGCCAACGAAATAACCCACAATTGCCACTCCCAATCCGACGACGAACATATCCATGCCACTGCGCATGATTCCACGACCGGTAAAGAGACTGCGAGCGGCACCGACCAGGAAGTGGCTCGCCATCGAGACCCCAAACGTGGTCCAGATGGCCCATGGAGCCGTACTCAATAGGAGTGGAGCGACCGGGATGAACGCACCAAAGGCCGTGGCGATCCCGGTGACCCAGGCCTCCCGCATCGGCGTAGAGGTCGCGGCCACGATACCGAGCTCTTCGCGGACTTTTTCCGCCAACGCTCGGTCGGGATCCTGCATGACCGATTCGGCAAGCCGTGCGGCATCCTCATCCGCCATTCCCTTGGCTCGATAGATCAGCCGAAGTTCCTCCTTTTCGAGCTCCGGCATCAACTGAATCTCATCGGCCTCCATCGCAATCTCGTAGTCGTATACTTCGCGTTCACTCTTGGCTGCCAGATATCCGCTCGATCCCATCGAGAGCGCATCGGCCACCATTCCAGCGAGCCCAGCCAGGACCACATGACTTCCTCCCGGCAATGCCTCTTGGGCTCCAACCATTCCGGCCATGAGGCCAAAATTTGCCGTGAGTCCATCGTTAAATCCATACACCAGATTGCGAAGGAACCCGCCGGCGCCGGTCTTATGCCACGGCTCGATCGTCATGCCGCGTGCGTCACTTCCATGGACCAGTTTCGCCAAGCGCCCTGCGTGGGCTTTTGACTCCCGTGCCAGGGTCAGTGCTGCCGGTCCGGTCGTACCTCCGGGGTCTCCCCGATGAAGCGAGAGGTAGCTCTTGACCTCTCGTCCCTCTTCCTCAAGGAGGAGGGGTAGGAGGAATCGCGTACCAAATCGGCCCGCCAGCCATCCGAGCAACCGTGCCCGGATACTCGGGCGGCAAGCGGCGGGCGGCGTGCCGGTTTCCTTCGTGATCAGATCGCGCCAGATCTCGACATGGCGGTCTTCCACGCCGGCAAGTTCACGGTAGATCCCGGCGCGTCCGGAATCAGCTTCGTGCTTCGCTAACGTGCGATAGAGGTGGGCGGCGTCGGCTTCGTCTTGAAGGTGATGAAGCCACCGGGGGGAGACGGGGGGGGGGGGCATGCGGCGAATGATAACGGAGGGCCTGTGCATCCGAGTACGGGGAGGCGATCCTGGCAGGTCGGTAGCGATTCACAGAGAAGGCGCGGAGAGTGAAGAGGCTCTCTCCACCCCCGACTCTCGCGATTGGTAGAACTGTAACCCCATGTCACATAGTATCTTATAACATCATTCCTGGTACAATTCAACCGGCATGACCAAGGCTTGCGACCTTCGGAACCAAACGATCATCTAATACGTACAGTGACGCCTGTAGATGGAGTTCCAATGACCCGGACATTGCTTATGAATGCCATGCCACTCGTGGACGACGCGGTTATCCCGCGGGCAATCGCTGGAGATCCAGCGGCCCAAGAGGAGATCTACCGTGCCTATGAGGTTCCGGTCTATAACTTGGCCCGCCGGATATGCCGGACCATCGAAGATGCTGAGGATGTCCTGCAGGAGACCTTTATGGAGGTGTTCCGGAGCCTTCGCACCTTTCGGGGCGACGGGAGTCTCTGGGGGTGGGTTCGCCGCGTTGCTGCCAGCAAAGCTCTCATGCGCCTGCGTCGAAACAAGTATCGTGACACCGACGACCTCCCCGACGATCCCCCCTCCCGCCAGCGAGACGAACCGATCTTACGGATGGACCTTGAGGCGGCCTTGGAGCGCTTGGGTACCACTTCGCGGGCGGTCGTGTGGCTCCACGATGTCGAGGGGTATACCCACGAAGAGATCGCGGTAATGATGGATCGATCGGTCAGCTTCTCTAAGTCTCAGCTATCACGGGCTCATGCGCGGCTGCGGACTTGGCTTGGCGAGGAGGTCCTCACATGACACATCTCACGATGGAGCAGATCCTTAATCTTCAGGAGCCCGGGAGTGAACCTGGAAGTCATGGCGTCCGGACGCACCTCGACTCCTGCTCCCGTTGCCAAGCGGAGGTTGACCGCCTTCATCAGCGCGTCGCCCGGATTCGGGCCCTTCCAGGCCTCAGGCCCCCACGCAAGCATTTCGGCGAGATTCAACGTCGTCTGACGGCCGAATCCCGGCGTCGTGCTCTTCGGAGGGTGGGTTGGGGTGGTCTTGCACTCGCTGCGTCGGTGGCATTCTTGGCAGTGATCCTTCCTCTGCGCGGACCGGTGGCTTCTGGCGCTCCCGGAAGAGGGAGCCTGGCCGAGCTGGAAACAACGAAGTTGCGATCACAGCAGCTTGAAGCCGCGCTCAACGCGATGGACCTTGATCGGCGCCTCCTCGATGGACGCACGGCGAATCTTGCCTCTCGTATTGAGGACCAACTCGGGCTCCTCGACCGGCAACTGCAGTTGGTTGGTGGCATTGCACCAGTACAGCGTCGGCAGCAAGAGATTCAACTATGGCGTGAACGGGTTGGGCTCCTTGACGCCCTTGTTGACGTCCACATGACCCGGGCACGACATGCGGGCCTCTGAACTCGAAGGATGGGAACTATGAAAACACGCACACTGATCGCCGCCCTCCTGCTCGCGAGTATTGTCACGCCAGCGATGGGACAGCAGCAGACGAAGATTCACATCAACAATCGTGACGGACAGCCGCGCATCTACATCAATGGTAAAGAGGTTCCGGCCAATCAGTTCCGGAGCATCCTCTTCCGGCGCGCTCGCCTGGGAGTCACGATCGACCTGGTTGCCTCGGACACCGATTCACTCGGGGCTAAGGTCAGTGCCGTGACGCCAGGTGGCCCCGCCGCAAAAGCAGGCATTCAAACCGGTGACCTGATCACGCGGCTGAACGGTGAGGGGCTCGGTGTGCGTGGCGCGCGCTCCCAAGACGAGGAATCTGCTCCCGGAGCTCGTCTGATTGAACTCGCTGCGAAACTCGAACCCAACGACACAGTCACGATCGAGTATTTGCGGGACGGACGACGGACGACGACGACCCTCGTTACCGAAGACGAACCAACCTTTAGCCTCCGTGGAGACTCCTTCGCCTTCCGGTTTCCTGAAGGGAGCGAACGCGTTTTCAGCATGCCGGGCCTTCGGTTCGAACGCCTGTTCCCCAAGGGAGACGATCAGACGTTTCTGCGCGAGTTCCGACCCAATGTGTTCGTCAGCGAGTTTGGTGGCGCGCTCCACGATCTGGAACTCGCTCCGCTCAACCCTGATCTGGCTGCGTACTTTGGAACCGCCGAAGGAGTGCTGGTCATCCAAAGTCCCGAAAGCTCCGGTCTCGGTCTCAAGGGTGGCGATGTGATTCTGGGTATCGATGGACGGAAGCCGACGAGCCCGGCGACCCTCCTGCGCATTCTTCGAACCTATGAAGCGAATGAGAGCATCACCTTCGATATCATGCGGCTGAAGAAACGCCAGAGCATCACAGGTACGGTCAAGCGCTGATCCCCTCTGCGTGCGATCGACACCGGGGCATTCCTTCGGGAGTGTCTCGGTGTATTTTTTGTCGATGCCAAATCGACAACATCTTGGGGCCGTGGTTTTTGTCGCTCTGCTGACAGTCTCATCCCCCCTCCGTGCCCAATCACTTCCGCCGTTTTCCGCGGTCAACCCGGTGGTCACTTCCCGGAGCGGCCTCATGACCCAACCCTACCAGGATCCACGAAGCGGATGGCGTTTTCGGGCTCTCGTCGATTATGCCAACAGTGCGGAACTCAACGATCCCACGGGCCCCACGGAATACGTGCTGGATGGTGAGTTCTTTCGCCTCGATCTCATCGTCTCAAAGGACATTGGGAAACACGCCTTTGTGATTGCCAATGGAAGTCTGAACGGAGCGTATTCCGGCTTCCTCGACGGGTTCCTCAATTGGTATCACGACTTCATCGGAATCCCGGTCCCCGCACGAAGTGAAAAGCGGCCAGAAAACGAGTACCTCTATCGCATACGAACCGCCGACGGAACCGAGATCGAACGAGGTCGATCTGGTGCCTTCCTTGGCGACCTTCGCCTGGGAGCAGGATGGCGGCATACCCGCCATTGGCAATCCTCCGTCGCCATCACGCTCCCAACCAGCACCGGCCCGAGCGGTTTCGGTCGGGGCGTCCCATCATTCAACGCCATGACCACGGTCCGCACACCGTTCGCCGGGCGCTGGACCTACGAAGGGACCGCGGGCCTTGGGATTACGCCAAGCCATGATGATGGGTTGGAGCGGTTTCAGCAGACGACGTTTGCCATGGTCAGTTCGGGATTGCGATGGAGGTTCTCGGGGCAGCAGGCGATGTTCGGCAACGTGATCTACCAGTCTTCCCAATATCACAATACCGGTTTGCGGGGCCTCGACAACCGGGATATCACGATCGACTTTGGGTGGCTTCTGCGGATTGGAGATGGACCCGAGTGGCAACTGGGTATTACGGAAGACCTCGAACCGAACGGCCCGGCACTCGATCTGTCATTCAGGATGGGGATTCGGTACTGA
>JAJCZW010000070.1 GCA_029262155.1 Gemmatimonadota bacterium | reverse complement strand
GGGTACGCTAGGTTTCGGGGGTCTGTCCCTAAGGGAGAATCTGTGCGTCCGCTTTCATGGTTCGTTCTTGTGTGTCTCGTCGGTGTTCTGCCGGGGCGTCTCGCAGCCCAGCGCCCTCTCGGTGTTGGGGTGGAAGCACAGGGCTATCCGGCTGGGGTGATCCTCACCGGACAGGTGGATGTGCGTTTGTCCTCGCGATGGGCGTTGCTGGCCAGCGGTGGGGTGAACCTCACCGATCGCGGCGATGCCGGGGAGCACGACAACGAGGATGGGGATGGGGGCGGTGGTGGTATTGCGCTCCGGTATCATCCGGGTGCGGGGAGTGCGCAACGAGGTTGGTTCTATGGTGTGCGGGCCGACCTCTGGCGTCTCACGATCGATTGGCGTGATGCGGGTCGACGGGGCCAAACCAAGGTGACGGTCCTGCAGCCGACCGGTCTGGTGGGGTACCGTCTCCCATCCGGACGCTTCTTGGTCGATCTCTCTCTCGCGCTCGGCGCTGAGATCAATGTACGGACGACAGGCGAGGATGTGGGTGACGGAGCGATTCTACTGTTTGGAGTAGCCTTACGAACTCGATAATGTCGATCCTTCGAGTAAGGCCCGAGCCCGAGTGACCAGGGCGTCTGGCCCAAACGGTTTGGCCAAGAATCGAATCCCTATCTCACGGTGCCCCCGCTCGTGCAGCGTATCGTCAGGGTACCCCGAGATATACAACACCTCGAAACTCAACTGATGCGGTCGGAGACGACTCACCACTTCGCTGCCGTCCATCCCTGGCAGGACGATGTCGGTGATCAGCATCTGGAAGGGAGCGATCTCGATCGCCCGGCGCACTGCCTCCGGTCCGGTCGACGCGGTATGGACCTCGTACCCTGACGCCGTCAGAATCCTTGCCATGAGTTGGCACAGCTGAACGTCATCTTCGACCAACAGGATGCGTTGCGTCATTCAGCGTCCGGTTTAAGTGGTCGAAAGCGGGGGACCAGAATGGTCTGAGTCCGCTCAAGAAGCGTTACGGTGTAGAGCGTGCCTTTCGATCTCCCGGGGGAACCATTGCCTGACCGATCTGTCCGGTATCGCTCCCGTACCAAATTGTTCTGGATGGGGCATGGAACACCATATGTCTCACCGTGCCTCCACCGCCCGGGATCGTTGTCTGACTGAAGAACCGTTGCCGCGCGGGATCAAAGCCAACCAAGCGGTTGGGCTTCACTCCCGTTTCCACGAACCAGAGGCGTCCGACATCGTCGCTCGTCATCGCATAGGGGAGGGACCGCGCTCCAGAGGGTGCGGGCCACTCCTGCACCTCGCCGGTGGAGGGATCGAGCTTCCCGAGATAGCCCCGGGTATAGTCGACGTACCAAATCTTCCCGTCGGCGGTGGCCGCTATCCGGCGGGGTCGCGCCCTGGGGGCTGGGAGGGTGAACTCTCGGACGGTGAGTGCCTCGGTGTCGATCAGGCCGAGTTTGTTGGAGCCAAACTCGGTGAACCAAGGACGTCCCTGGGGGTCGAGCACGATGCCGTAGGGACGCGCGCGTGGTGTGGCGAGTTGGATGAGATGGACATCGCCGGTTGAGGGGAGGAACCGTCCGACATAGTTCCCACCTTGGACCGTAAACCAGATGGTACCCGAAGCATCTTGGACGAGAGTGTGAGGATCTCGCGCGCCCGGGTCGGGCATCGGGAACTTCTGGATCGCTCCGGTCTTGGGGTTCAGCCGCCCGATGTGCATCGATCGGTTGCCGGAGTACCAGAGCTGGCCATCCTGCCCGACGATGACGTTGTGAGGACCAGCGCCCGACTCAAGGTCGAATCGGGTGAAGACACCAGAGGTGGGGTTGAGCCGCCCAACGTAGTGGCCGGTCTGTCCTACAAACCATACGTTCCCTTCGGTATCGACCGAGGGATCGCGCGGGCGGGTGCTTTCCCACGGTACCTGCCACTCTCGAATCTGAGTGGTGTCTGCGGCGGGTGCCGCTTGGAAGACTGCGGAAAGCAGCAACGGTGTCGCCAGCGTGAGCATAGTTCCTCCGGAGTCTTGGGCCCTCGTGTGGCGCCACAGAGATTGGGCTCGTACGTTTGGAGCCGATAGATCACTATACGGTCCCGACACCTCAATAGTTAATGATACTACCCCAAGGAGCAACAGTGAGCCACCTGATCAAGAATCGGTTGTCTGAGATCGCTCATGCATGGAGGCCTGTGCTGTACACGTCGGCCCTGTTCGGTGTGGTTGGATGTGGTCCCGCTGAACCGGCAGATCTCATCCTGCGTGGAGGGACGGTCTATACCGCCAACGACGACAGTCCCGTCGCCGAGGCAGTCGCGGTGACCGACGGACGAATCGTGTACGTCGGAAGTGAGAGCGGTGTCACTCGCTATGAGGGACCTGAGACGGAAGTCCTCGACCTGACCGGTCGGACGGTATTCCCGGGCTTCGTCGATGCTCATGCTCACGTACTCGGCATCGGCTTTCGGGAGATGACCCTGAACCTCGAGGGCACCACCGGCATCGACGATCTGGTGGCGAAGGTTGCGAGCCGTGTGGCGAGCACGCCGTCAGGGGAGTGGGTTACGGGACGAGGGTGGATCGAGACGTTTTGGGAGCCGCGTCGATTCCCGACCCGACACGACTTGGACAAGGTCTCCCCTAACAACCCCGTCTTCCTGACCCGGGCCGATGGTCATGCCGGTGTCGCCAACTCGGCTGCGCTTCGGATCGCAGGTATTACCCGTTCGAGCACCCCGCCGTTCGGGGGAGATATCCTGAAGGACCAAGCGGGAGAACCGACCGGTATGGTGATCGACCGGGCCCAGGGATTAGTCGGACGGCATATCCCGAATCGGAATGCGGATGATATCGACCGGGCGCTGACCTTAGTCGGCGAGCGGAGCCTCATGTTGGGGTGGACGCAACTGCAAGATGCCGGAGGCAGTTGGGACGACGTCTCACTGCTTCGGAAGCGCTACGGAGATGGGAGCTTCAAACTCCGGGTGTACAAAGCGCTGAGCGGACCGAGCGGACCAGCCCAGCGGCTGCTCGAAGAGGGTCCGATCATCGGCGAATTCGACGGACGCCTCTCGGTCCGAACCGTGAAACTCTACCTCGACGGTGCGCTCGGAAGCCGCGGAGCTGCGTTGCTCGCTCCCTACAGTGATGCTCCCAAAACCACCGGACTCCTCACCAGTGAGCCCGATAGCATCCGACCCTTCCTGGTTCGTGCCCTCGAACGTGGGATCCAAGTCGAGACCCATGCCATCGGCGATCGGGCCAACCGGCTCCTGCTCGACCTATATGAAGAGGCATTTGCTGCTGTCCCCGAGAGCCTTCGCGCCGAGAAAGATCCCCGGTGGCGGGATGAACACACCCAGATCGTCGATCCAGCCGACCTGCCGCGTTTTGTGGCGCTTGGGGTTATCCCCTCGATGCAGCCGTCGCACGCGATTGGCGACCTGCATTTTGCGCCCGACCGCTTGGGAAGCGATCGTCTGGCGGGTGCCTATGCCTGGCATACCCTCATTACGTCGGGAGCAAAGATCATCGCGGGGTCCGATGCCCCGGTCGAACGAGGGGAGCCGATGATCGAGTTCTACGCCGCCGTCGCCCGGAAAGATCTAGCCGGGTACAGCGACTCCCTCTGGCATCCGGAACAGGCGATGACCCGGCAAGAGGCCCTGAAGGCCCTCACCCTCTGGCCGGCGTACGCTGCGTTTGAGGAGTCGGAACGCGGGAGCATTGTGGTGGGCAAGTGGGGTGACTTTTCGGTGCTCGACGCCGACATCATGACGATCTCGGAAGCGGAGATCCTGAAGACGACGAATGTGCTGACCGTGATTAACGGTGAAGTCGTCTATAGGAGATAGACAGCGAAACGGTGTGATGGCAGAGGGGGGGCGAGTCGCAACCGCTGCGACCTCCCCCCCCTCCTGGTGTACGCGGAGCGGCCGATCAGACTATCGCGGTGGCCACACCGGAATCCGGCCAGGTGTCCACGGTGTCCCAGCCGACTCGGCGGCCTGTTCCAACCTCGCGAGATCTGTTTGTACCAACGTACGGTATGCGGCGAGGAACTGGGTGAAATCGGCCGAAGCGATGGCAAAGTCGCGTCGATGGGTTGCTGTTGGGGTGGAGGTGGAGTTCCAATGCCCCCGGACGATGCCTTGGACCCTCCCACTGATGGAGGGACCGGTCGGTTCGGCCATCCCTTGGACCACCCGATCGCCGGTAAGGTCGATGGTGAGCGAGTCGAGCCGTCGTGCGACGCTACGGACCTGGGCCCGGAGTGCCGGAGTCGCGTTGGGCGATGCATCGAGGGCTTGCCGGAGCGCGGTGAGCCGGATCCGGGTCTCGTTGACACTCTGGACCGCGCCCATTACCGCCCGCTGGAGCCGGGCGGTCTCCTGCTCAAACGCGAAGAGGGCAGCGCGGTCGGTCGGGGGGAGACTCGATTGGCCGATCGGTTCGACGACAAAGGTTTGGGGATTGCCCACGGAGGTTTCCTCCCCATTGACCCGTTGGGCCAATGCTACCTGGTAGGTCCCTGGAACTGCGAGCGGCCCGCTCGGGCCTCCAAACCCGCTGCCCCCTCCACCGGGTCTTCCACCTCCGGTTCGACCGGTGACCGGGAGGAGCGAGGGATATCGAAGGTTCCAGGTAACCCGGTGGAGGCCGGCAGTTGCGGGGCCGGTCAGGCGGTTGACCACCTCACCCGCAGGGGTTGTGACGGTCAAGACCATCGTTGGAGCCTCTTCCGCCGCTTCCGCACGGAGACTGTCAAGGGAGGGATAGGGGGTATCCTCCCCACGACCGCTCGCGGCACGCTCCCGTTGTCGGCGTCGATCCTGGGCGGTGCGGAGGGGGCGGCGAACGTAGTAGGTAAAGGTGGCCCCAACATCGGGGTTGTCGGCTGTAAAGACGGCGTCCCCCTGCCCACCGGGGATCGTCCCCGCAGCGATGAAGAGTGGGGTGGTCTTGACCGGGAGGAGTGTCGTCCCTTCGGCTCCAGTGGCTTGGGTCAGGTGCCTAAGTGGGGTGTAATCGTCGAGGACGTAAAAGCCGCGCCCGAAGGTGGCCAGCACCAAATCTGTTTCCCGTCGCTGCACGGCGATATCCCGAATAGGAATCACTGGGAGGCCACCTCGCATCTGAACCCAGGAGTCGCCTCCGGTCAGCGTCACGTAGAGCCCAAACTCGGTTCCGACCCAGAGGAGCCCCGCCTGCTCATGATCTTCCGCAATGGTCCAGGCACTTCCTCGTGCTGGCAGATCGCTGGCGACGGATGTCCAGCTTCGGCCTCGATCGGTGCTCTTGAGGACGTGGGGACGGTAGTCGCCCGCCTTCTGGTTGTTGAACGTGGCGTAGACGGTGTTGCTGTCGTGGAGGGAGGCAACAATATCGGAGACGTAGGTGGTGTCGGGAACACCGGGGAAGTGTTCGATCTTCCGCCAGGTACCACCGCCGTCTTCTGATACCTGGATCAACCCATCATCGGTGCCAACATAGAGGAGCCCCTCGACCAGAGGCGACTCTTCCACCGTCACGATACCGCCGAAGAAACTGGTGGAGGTGTTCTTGGCGACGGCGTCGACGCTCCAGACCCGACCCATCATCTTCAGTGTGTTTCGGTCGAGGTTCCGGGTCAGGTCGCCGCTGATCGGCTGCCAGGTGTCGCCCCGATCGTCGGAGCGGAAGAGTCGCTGGGCGGCAAAATAGAGCCGCGCATGCGCGTGCGGGCTGATGATGAGCGGGCTGTCCCAGTTCCAGCGAAGTGGAGCATCGCCGGCGTCCTCTTGGGGCTGAATATTGATCCGCTCTCCGGTCTGGCGATCGAGCCGCACTAACACACCATACTGCGACTCCCCATAGACGATGTTGGCGTCGGCCGGGTCCGCCCGCGGCTGAAACCCGTCCCCACCGGTGACGACAAACCAATCCTCATTTCGGATCCCGTGGCCTTCCTGGGTCCGAACCGGTCCACCCAACGTGTTGTTGTCCTGCGTCCCTCCATACACGTTGTAAAACGGTTTGGCGTTGTCGAGTGCGAGCTTATAAAATTGCGTCAGGGGGAGGTTAGCCGAAAAGCGCCAGGTGGCGCCTTGGTCAAAACTTTCGTAGAGCCCGCCATCGTTTCCAGTGATCAGATGCGTGTGATCCGTCGGGTCGATCCAGAGGGCGTGGTGGTCGACGTGCTTAGTCCGGGTGGGAAGACGAAGGAAGTTGTTTCCGCTGTCGGCTGTCATCATGAGCCCCACGTCCACACTATAGACCCGTTCGACGTCCACAGGGTCGGCGGTGATCTCGTGATAGTAGAATGGGGGGCCAGCGTTGTAGGAACTCATCCGTCGCCAGCTCGAGCCGGCATTGGTGCTCCGATAGAACCCGCCTCGCCGGTTGGCGCCTTCCACGATGGCATAGACGGTGGTCGGGCCGGCCGGGGAGACCGCGAGGCCAATCTTGCCCAGGTCGCCACTCGGGAGACCACTGGAGAGTTTGGTCCAGGTGGCCCCGCCGTCGACCGATTTCTGGATACCGGAGCCAGGCCCACCGTTGATGAACCCCCATTGGCGGCGGAACCGCTGCCACATGACGGCATAGAGAATGTCGGGGTCCCGGGGGTCGAGGTGGACCTCGTTGGCACCGGTCCATTCGTTCGCTCCGGGGAGCACCTGTTCCCAGGTGGTTCCGCCATCGGTGGTCTTGTACACCCCGCGATCGCCGCCGCCGGACCAGAGCGGGCCTTGGGCGGCAACGTAGACGGTGGATGGATCGGTCGGGTGAATGGCGATCCGTCCGATGTGCCCCGATTCCTTGAGCCCCATGTTCTTCCAGGTGCGGCCGCCGTCGGTGGACTTGTAGACGCCGTCGCCGTAGCCGACGCTCCGTTGGCTGTTGTTCTCGCCGGTGCCGGCCCAGACGGTTAGCGGATCGGAGGGAGCGATCGCCAGGGCACCGATGGCATAAGAGCCCTGCCGGTCGAAGATCGGGCTCCAGGTGGTGCCGGCGTTCCCGGTCTTCCATATCCCACCCGAGGCCGCGGCCACGTACCAGGTCCGGAGGTCGGAGGGGTGGATCGCGATATCGGCGATGCGTCCCGACGTAGTGGCTGGGCCGAGGGCGCGGAAGCTGAGCCCGGCGAGAGTCGAGGTGTGCACGCCGGCGGAGTCGGTCGGTTGGCCTCGCTGGGCGACGACCAGGGTCGGGAATGCACAGAGGGCGGCACAGAAGG